>JBIIBV010000011.1:0-33468 GCA_044239195.1 Sphingobacteriaceae bacterium
GAAGGGTCTAAAGTAAAGCCATTTACACCTTTGCCAGTAGTATAAACCAACATGGTTGAGGAGCCATAAACAATGTATCCTGCCGCTACCTGCTCGGTACCGGTCTGCAACACATCCGATAATTGAGCAGGCCCCTCTTTAGTAACTCTGCGATAAATAGAAAAAATAGTGCCTACGGCTACATTCACATCAATATTTGAAGATCCATCTAAGGGATCAATGGCAACTATGTATTTGGCATTTTTAGAAACAGCCGAGTCAATTCGTACCAACTCATCGTTTTCTTCGGAGGCAACTATGCAGCATTCGCCCCCACTAGAGAGTGCGGCAATAAATTGCTCGTTGGCATAAACATCTAATTTCTTTTGATTTTCACCCTGAATATTAGTAGATCCAGCATCGCCTAAAATATTGACTAGGCCTGCTTTGTTTACCTCTCGGTTTACAATTTTTGCGGCTATACCAATATCTCTAAGCAAACGAGATAGTTCTCCCTTGGCATAGGGAAAGTCATTTTGTTTTTCAATAATAAACTGACCAAGGGTGGTTACAACCTGCATATACTTAGTGTATGGTTCGAACTATTTTTCTCCAATTTCTATCACCACCAAATTAGCAATTTTTTTGTCAGAAATGGTAAATTTTAATAATGTACGAACTTTATGCCAACCATGCTTACCAGCAGCCCCCGGATTTAAGTGTAAAAGTTTAAACTTTTGATCGTACATAACTTTTAGAATATGGGAGTGGCCACAAATAAATAAATCAGGTTTAAAATGCAGTAATGTTTCTTTTATTTTTGCTGGATACCTGCCCGGATAGCCCCCAATATGAGTCATCCACACGTTTACTCCTTCTACTTCAAAAAATTGATGCTCGGGATGTACAATCCGCACGTCTTGCCCATCAATATTTCCGTACACACAACGTAAAGGTTTAAAGGCTGCCAGGGTATCGGCTTGGGCTATGGTTCCTACATCGCCGGCATGCCAAATTTCATCACAATCGGAAAAATGGGTAAATACCGCATCATCGAGGTAACCGTGGGTATCTGAAAGCAAGCCGATGGTTTTCATATTAAAAGATAGTTAAAAAATCTTTCAAGAGCAATTGATACTTGGGAGTATATACTTTTTCGGCTGCATAAATCACCAAATTTTCTTCGCTCAGCGCAACTTTTTCGAAGCCAAAACAGGCAATTTCTCGGTGTACTTCAGCATGCTCAAAAGACTTAATATGGATGATTTTTTGACAATGCAAATTGTTCAATTTTGCCTCATTTTTGACAATTTTTATCGATTTTTGAGGTAAAATCAGCCAAAAATGTCCATTTTTTGATAAAAATTGAGAAATGGAGAAACACAAATTTTTGTAAAAATCAGCATCGGTATGGCGGGCTAATTCTTTGTTTTTATCCGTAGATTTTAGATCGTCTAAAAAGAAAGGAGGATTGCTCACAATAAGATCAAATTTCTTTTCAGGATAGACCATAAAATAATGGGCAATATCTAGCGGAAAAGATTTTAGTCGATTGGCAAAGGGGCTGGCTTGAAAATTTACCGCCGCCGTGGTAGCTGCCAATTTATCTATTTCTACGCCATCAATTTCGGCTTCAGGGAAACGTTGGGCAAGCATTAAGGCAATTACACCGGTACCGGTGCCAATATCTAAAATATATTTAGGGGCATGGGCTTGAGCAAGAGCACCCAACAATACGCCATCGGTATTTACCTTCATGGCGCAATACTGTTGGTCTACATCAAATTGCTTGAATTTGAATGGGTTTGCCACTACTCTCCAAGTATGCCGTGCAATACGTTTTGATACACTGCATTGGCTTCTTTTATAGTACCAAAAGATTCTTCATCTACCAAAAGCGCTCCCGAGGTAACGGTTCCTAAAAGCGAAAACTCGGTAGTAGAAGTGGCCAGCAATTCAATAAACGCTTCTTGCTGCTCGAGTTTTACCGATACCACTACCCTGCCTTGCGCCTCCCCAAATAGGAATGCATCTTTACGAATATCGTCTTCACTTTCAATAGCAAAACCTAATGAATTAGGCATAGCCGACTCTAACAATGCGATATACAAGCCGCCATCGGCCACATCGTGGGCCGATTGAATGAGTTTCTCTTTAATGAGTTGCTTCACAACTTGATGCATATCGTATTCTTTCTCTAAATCGAAGTACGGAGCAGGTGCCGCCGTAACGTTATGAAAAGAGGCTAAATACTGCGACGAAGCAATATCGTTTTGGCTTTCGCCTATGAGGTAAATTAAATCGCCTTCAGCTTTAAAATTGGACGTCATTAAGGTGTTTTTATCGTCCAAAACGCCTAACATACCAATGGTTGGGGTTGGAAATACCGGCCCCTCATCTGAAGATTGGTTGTAAAAACTAACATTACCACCTGTAACTGGAGTTTGAAACTTGGTACAGGCTTCGCTCATACCCTTTATGGCACTTACAAATTGCCAATACACTTCTGGAACATACGGATTACCAAAGTTTAAGCAATTGGTAATGGCAACGGGCTCACCACCTGCACAGGTAATATTTCTAGCGGCTTCGGCCACAGCAATGGCACAGCCTTTTTGCGGATCGGCATACACATACCGAGCATTACAATCAATGGTTAAAGCAATGGCTTTATCGGTGCCCTTTACCGCTACAACCGCCGCATCGCATGGGCGATTGGTGGTCATGGTAGCTGTACCAATCATAGAATCGTATTGATCGGTTACCCAGCGCTTAGAAGCTATATTGGGATGAGAAATTAAATGTGCCGCCACGGCTTTTAAATCCGAAGGCTCGGGCACGTTATTGATATCAAATTTTAAGTTTTCTTGATAATAAGCCGGTTCGCGGTATTCTCGGTTATATACCGGTGCGCCACCACCCAATACTAAATCATTGGCAGGCACATCGGCTACCAATTCGCCGTGCATATAATAATGTAAGCGCTTGGTATCGGTTACTTCGCCAATAATGGCGCAATTTAAATCCCACTTATCAAAAACCGTCTCTACTTCTTTCTCTCTACCTTTTTCTACCACAATAAGCATACGCTCCTGCGATTCTGACAAGAGGATTTCGAAGGGTTTCATGTTTTCTTGGCGCATAGGCACTTTATCCAAATCAATACGCATGCCGTGTTCGCCTTTGGCCGACATTTCTGAATTGGAACAAATAATACCGGCCGCACCCATATCTTGCATGCCCACCACAGCTCCGGTTTTTATCACCTCAAGCGTAGCTTCTAACAATAATTTTTCTTGGAAAGGATCACCCACCTGAACGGCCGGCAAATCGTTTACCGAATCTTCTGAAATATCTTTTGAAGCAAATGCAGCACCATGAATTCCGTCTTTTCCGGTAGCCGAACCCACAATATAAACTGGGTTACCAACTCCGTAAGAAGTTGCCGAAACCATTTCGCCAACGGTTAAAATACCAGCCGACATGGCGTTTATCAAGGGGTTTACAGTATAACATTCGTCAAAAAACAATTCGCCACCCACCGTTGGAATACCAAAAGCATTGCCATAATGGCTAATACCTTTTACCACACCTTTTAATAACCATTGATTTTTAGGCTGATGGATGTCGCCAAAACGCAAAGAGTTTAATTGAGCAATGGGACGGGCGCCCATTGTAAAAATATCGCGATTGATACCGCCAACACCCGTAGCAGCGCCTTGATAAGGCTCTAATGCCGATGGGTGGTTATGTGATTCTATTTTAAAACAACAAGCAACGCCATCACCTAAATCTACCAAACCTGCATTTTCTTCGCCAGCTTTTGCCAGCATCCGAGGGCCATCTTTAGGCAGGGTTTTTAACCAGGTAATGGAGTTTTTATACGAACAATGTTCGCTCCACATAACCGAAAAGATAGACAATTCGGTAAAATTTGGTATACGGCCTAAAATTTGCTTAATACGGTCGAACTCTTCGGGTAAAAGTCCTAATTCTTTGGCAGTTTCTAGAGTTGATAGTGCTTGGTTTTCCACAGATTTGTAGTGATTTTATGGTTCATCAAAAATAGCTAAAAATGCGACATTGCCGAAGTTGAGCCTAAATTTTGTTTCAACAAGGTTATCCACATATTTTTTCTGGTATAAAAAAGTTATTTTATCAACATTTACAGAATTTATTCACTTTTTAGGCTACAAATTGAGCGTTTTACCTTATTTTTGGTAAATATTTAATTAAAAAGTAGAAAAAATATGGCAAATCTAAGATTTCAGGCATTAAATGCTGTTTTATCGAGAACAATTCCAGAAGTAAAGACTCCTTCGAGCAAAATTTCTGAATTTTTCGGTGTAAACGTGTTCGATAAAAAGAAAATGAAAGAATTTTTATCGAAAGAGGCTTACCAAAGCATTATTAATTCAATTGAATTAGGCACATCGGTAAATCGCGAAGTATCTGAACAGATTGCCGCTGCTATGAAAGCCTGGGCTATGACCAAAGGCGCCACGCACTATACCCATTGGTTTCAACCCTTAACCGGCACTACTGCCGAGAAACACGATTCGTTTTTCGAACCCACCTCCGATGGTTCTGCTATCGAGAAGTTTTCGGGCGATGCCTTGGTGCAACAAGAGCCTGATGCCTCTAGTTTCCCAAATGGGGGTATTCGCAATACCTTCGAAGCCCGTGGCTATACCGCTTGGGATCCATCTTCGCCAGCTTTTATTATGGAAAGCAACACCGGAAAAACCTTGTGCATTCCAACCGTCTTTGTATCGTATACTGGTGAAGCCTTAGATTACAAAGCCCCTTTATTAAAGGCCTTATCGGCTTTAGACAAAGCAGCAGTAGATGTATGCCACTACTTCGATAAATCGGTAGAAAAAGTAAATGCCTCTTTAGGTATTGAACAAGAATATTTTTTGGTTGATTTAGCCTTATACAATGCTCGTCCGGATTTATTATTAACCGGACGCACGCTTTTTGGCCACATGTCAGCAAAAGGCCAGCAATTGGAAGATCATTATTTCGGTACCATTCCCGAAAGAGTATATGCTTACATGCTCGATTTTGAAACCGAAGCCTTGAAATTGGGTATTCCATTAAAAACCCGTCACAATGAGGTAGCACCATCGCAATTTGAGTGTGCGCCTATTTACGAGGAAATAAACTTAGCCATTGATCACAACCAATTATTAATGGATGTGATGGAAAAAGTAGCTAGACGTCATAATTTTAAAGTATTGTTGCACGAAAAACCATATGCTGGAGTAAATGGATCGGGTAAACACAATAACTGGAGCTTAATTACCAATACCGGTAAAAATCTATTAGCTCCTGGTAAAACACCTAAAAACAACTTGATGTTTTTGGCTTTTTTTGTAAACACGGTGAAAGCCGTACACGAACATGCCGATTTATTACGTGCTTCTATTGCATCGGTAAATAACGATCACCGTTTGGGCGCCAATGAAGCTCCTCCAGCTATTATTTCCATTTTCTTGGGTAGCCAACTAAACGATGTATTGGATGAAGTAGAAAGTGCTCGTATCAGCAAAAAAGTAAAAGAAGACAATTCGCTATGGTTGGGTATTCCTAAAATTCCTCAAATTTTATTAGACAATACCGATCGTAACCGTACCTCTCCTTTTGCCTTTACCGGCAATAAATTTGAGTTCCGTGCGGTAGGTTCTTCTGCCAATTCATCGGCACCTATGACCGTTTTAAATACCATTATGGCCGACCAATTGGTAAAATTTAAAACTGATGTAGATAAATTGATTAAAAAGGGAGAGAAAAAAGACATCGCGATTTTAACTGTGATTAAGAAATACATTAAGGAGTCAAAATCTATCCGTTTCGAAGGAAATGGCTACAGCGAAGAATGGGAGAAAGAAGCCCTAAGCAGAGGTTTATCGAACATAAAAACCACGCCAAAAGCTTTAGATGCCTATGTGAGTGAGAAAACGTTAAACTTATTTGAGAAATTACATGTGTTTAATCACCGTGAATCGGAAGCCCGCCACGAGATTTTATTAGAAAGCTTTTATAAAAAACTACAAATTGAAGCTCGTGTTATTGGCGAAATAGTGAATAGTGTCATCATTCCTTCGGCGGTGGAGTACCAAAGCAAATTGGTTCAAAACGTGCAAGGTTTACAAGCCATAGGCTTAGATAAAGACACTTATAAAGCGCAATTGGAATTAATTACCAAAATTGCCACACATGTAAACTTTATTAAAAGCAATGTGGATAGTATGGTAGCTGCTCGTAAAAAAGCAAATGCTATCGACGACATTCGCGAACGTTCTATTGCCTACGACGAAACGGTGAAAACCTTTTTTGAACCGATACGTTACCACGTAGACAAATTGGAACAAGTAGTAGATGATGGCCAGTGGCCGCTACCTAAATTTAGAGAATTACTCTTTATTAAATAAAAAAAGCCCCCGAAATTCGGGGGCTTTTTTGTTAGAAATACCTTTTAATTGGAATATACATAAAATTTAGCCGACCCAAGTCCATCTGGACCTAAATAATATTCTCCTGCATCAATATAATAAATAAAAGACTGAGCACCATCTGTAGTAGTAATTTCTCCTAAATCTAAATCTACCATTTCAAGATTGTTAACCGTTATTTGAGATTTACTTAAAACTACCTTACCTGTTGCATCGTAATTTACCATATCAAAAATAAATAGATGACTTTTATCATTAAATACCGATTGACGTAAAATTAACTTACCTAAAGATCCTCCGGTAGTTGTATAAATTACAATCGCACCAGGTTTCAACTCATCGGCAATAGTTGTACTTACCAAAATTTTGCCGGTGGTCATACTTGCTACTTTAGCCTGAATATCGGCATAACTTACTTTTTCAAAGGCTGAAAGCACTACAGGCTCATCTTTTTTACAGGCTACAAGACTAACTAATGCCAAGCCAAAAATTAATAACATCTTTTTCATAAGTGTTGCATGTTGATTTATTAAACTAAAACTATGTTTGGTGTGATTTATTGTTTTTAAATCGATAATTTTTATTGAGGGTATTAAAAATGGCTAGAGAAAAAGCTAACTTAGCGGCATGTCTGACCGCAATTACCAACTCCGTGGCGTATCTGCCGGAAAAGAGGATGTACATGCTGCCATTGCCAATATCGACAAGGGGATCTTTCCACACGCATTTTGTAAAATTATTCCGGATATATTAGGTGGGGATGCTGATTGGTGCAACATTATGCATGCCGATGGCGCCGGAACCAAATCGGCATTGGCCTATGTATATTGGAAAGAAACCGGCGATTTATCGGTTTGGAAAGGCATTGCCCAAGACGCCATTATTATGAATTTAGACGACCTACTTTGCGTAGGTGCTACCGATAACATTTTACTTTCATCTACCATTGGACGTAATAAAAATCGCATTCCGAAAGAGGTTTTAGCTGAACTGATTAACTGCACCGAAGGTATATTAGCAGAATTACGAGAATTGGGGATTGGTATTTACTCCACCGGTGGCGAAACCGCCGATGTGGGCGATTTGGTGCGCACAATAATTGTAGATTCTACCGTTACTTGCCGAATGAAACGCTCTGAAGTAATTTCCAACGACCGCATACAAGCTGGTGATGTAATTGTAGGCTTAGCTTCTTACGGGCAAGCTAGCTATGAAACAGCCTATAACGGGGGCATGGGCTCTAATGGCTTAACTAGTGCCCGACACGATGTTTTTCATAAATATGTGGCCGAGAAATACCCGGAAAGTTATGATCCTGCGGTGCCCTATGAATTGGTATTTGCTGGCAACAAAAAACTAACGGATTTAATTGATATTGTTGGTGAAAAACAGGTATCTGCTGGAAAGTTGGTGCTCTCTCCCACCCGAACATACGCACCTATACTTAAGGCTATATTAACTAAAAATAGAGCGGCCATAAACGGCTTGGTGCATTGCAGTGGCGGTGCACAAACCAAAGTATTGCACTTTATTGATTCACTTCATATCATTAAGGATAATCTGTTCCCCATTCCGCCACTTTTTCAATTGATCCAAGAACAATCGAACACAAATTGGGAAGAAATGTACAAGGTATTTAATATGGGGCACCGCATGGAAATTTACACGAACATAGAATTTGCCCAAGAGTGTATCGCCATCAGCAAATCATTTGGAGTGGATGCCCAAATTATTGGCCGCGTAGAAGCCGCCGACCAAAAACAAGTCAGCATACAGTCAGAAAAAGGAAACTTTATTTACTACTAAAAAGAGATCATTTTTCCTTGTAGCGGAAAAATGAGTTTCAAACCAAGCGTATTCTCGGCTACTACTTCTTTCTTAATTTGCTTTTCTTTAGTTCCCGATGGTTTACGGTGTGTTATAACTACTGGCAAGCCTTTTAAAGCCTCAATGCCCGTAAAAGAAGCTAAAACATTCATTTCTTGTGCCCATAATCTGGGATTTAAATGTCCAAAAAGCTGATCATCAGCTTGCGCATTGGGAAAAGAAACTTCTATAAAAATGGCTTTTAAGTGTTTAGCCCTAATTAAGGGCGCTATTTCTTGCCAAATGTTTTTTAAATCGGTTGATTTCTCGATGCTATCTGCACCGGTATCACCTAAATAGAGTAATGATCCTGCTGCATTGCTCACTAAAAAAGCGGTACTCTTATAGGGTTTAACATGGCTTAACTCAAATGCTTTTACTTGAAGGTCTGTACCTTCGGCGGCTATCTCGATTTCAGGTACTAGCGGTACGTAACGGTATTTATTTAAAATGGGTGCTTCACCTTCGCTGCCAAAATTGGCCCAAGCATTTCGAGTAAAATAATTCGATTTAAAAACATCAAGCACTTCAGGGAGGGCATAAATAAGCTTTTTACTATCCTCGGGTGAATTGAGGATTAAACCTGCCACATGGTCTAAATGCCCGTGCGAAATGAAATAGCCCTTTATATTTTCTTTCAAGAAAGCTTGTTCTGTTTTTTTAATGGTGCCCTTTTTACGGGCCGCAGTTAAACCGGAATAAACAGTGCCAGCATCCAAGCAAATAAACTTACTAGAGCCCGCAGAAGCCACCAAATAGGCCGAAAGATTGCTTTCATCAAGCCCTCCTTTTATACCCAAAGGTAGCACTTGAAATACCGACTGTGCCGGAAGTCTTAACCAAGCACCTAGCAATAAAAGTAAAAGAGATGATTTCCTAAACATGTACTTCTTTTAAATGCAAGATAGTTAGAATTATGACCAAAATATCGACGATTTAATAGATATTTTAAATGTTTAGGTTTAACTTTTATAACCAATAAGTAGCCCAAGGTACATTCGGATAAATTTTTGTTTTTTCAGTAGCATCTACTTTTACAGAAACAATTTGCCCGGGCTGTATGGCTGCAATTGCTGTAATATCAATTTCCCACGTGGTATTGGTGGTATAGGCTTCTGCGTTTGGCACATATATTTCTAAAGAGATAGCTACCTTCAATTTACCTCTAACATCTCTAAGCACCATAGTATTATCAATGCTTAGTACTAGTGCTTGTGCATCTAGCGCATTCGCAAAACGTTTGTCATACTTTTTTCGAGCTAAACTTTTATAATATAAAATACCCAAAACAAGTAGCGTAGGTAAACCAAAAGCAAATAGTAGCATGAATAGGATTTGTATATTGCTCATACAAGCAGATTTTAAATAGTATATAAAGGATACGCCTGCTTGTTAAAAATATTGCACAAAAAAAGCCCCTCGAAATTCGAGGGGCTTTTTTTGTGTTGGAAAGAGAAAAAATGTTAGAATATATATCTCACACCAAACTGACCTGACCAGGTAGAGCGTGATTGAGTATAACCCAATCCGTTGGCAGGCGCTCTAAAATTAAAGCCTATATCACTAGGAGATGTAGGGTTGTAAGTAATTAAAGAATTTGCTTGGTTTGACAAAGTATATGACTTACCCCAATTCTTATTAAGGAAATTACCAACATTGAAGATATCAAAGGTTAACTGCAATTTATTATTAGTGCCTTTTACAATACCACCAAATTCTTGAGTAATTCTGAAATCAAATTGATTTTCCCAAGGCATTTGGGCGCCATTACGTTTAGCATACTCACCTCTGTGTTTGCTCAAATATGGGTCGTTAGCAATAAATGCGTCTAAAGCAGCCCATTGTTGAGTTGGTGTAGCCGATGTAGCACTAAAAGAAACGATTCCTGCTGAATTTTTAGTATAGAAAGGAACTAATTTAATGTCTGTTTGGTATTTAGGAATAAAAATCAAATCATTACCAGCGGCACCATCGTTATTTAAATCACCATTATATAAATAGGTGAAATGTTGACCCGAACGACCTGCATAGAACAACGAAATACCGGTAGTTGATTGTTTTTGTTCGCCATAAGTAAGCGAATAATTCAATGCACCAATCACACGATGTTTTGTCTGGAATAACGAGGTAGCTAAATCAGGGTTGTTTGGATTGTTTACTTGTTGAGTAAACTCCCAGTTCGATTGCGCCACACTACTTGCACCATCATTTACCGAAGTTGCTCTACCACGAGTATAGGCAACCATGGCCGATAAGCCGAAATTGAACGTTTTTTGCAACTGACCAGTAATGCTGGCTGTGTATCCTTTATTGGTATTACTCAATAAGAAAGCTTGCGTAAAATTACCATCAACCTTTGTACCACTATATACTGGACGATTATCCATACTTCCCGATAAATTCGGATCAATAGTTGCTGTAGGTGTTCTTAGGTTTAAATCAGCAAAAACCACATTATTAATGGTTTTAGAATAAATTCCCTCAATGGTAGCATTGATGCCATAAGGCAGTTTAAAGTCAACAGCTAAATTATTTCTAAATACCTGTGGCATTTTAAAGTTTGGAGTTACTAAATTAACTTGTGCAGTTGTACCAGCACCACCATAAAGTGTAGCAGCAGATGCCTGATTGTTCGGATCTGCAATAAATTGCAAGAGTGGATTCACAGTACCTATAGTACCCGTTCTGTAAATATTAACTGTATTAAACAACATGCCACTATTTGAATATTGGTTAGACAGCCAAACAAAAGGCACACGACCTGTGAAGATACCCGAACCACCACGTACTTGAACTGAACGATCGCCGGTTACATCCCAATTAAAACCTAAACGTGGTGACCACAATGGCTTAGTACTTGGTGTAGCATCTGTTTTGTAGCCAGGAAAAGCGGTTTCAACAAGTGTATTACGCAATGGTTTATCGCCAAATACCGGAATATCCATACGCAAACCCGCAGTTAATTTTAAACCTTTAGCGGCTTCAAATTCATCTTGTACATAAAAACCTAACTGAGCTGCCGTAAATTTAGCATCTGGCTTTGCATTGCCAGCAATTTTTGAATAAGTAGCTTGAACTTGATCGGGTGTTCCAGCTAAAAAGTTAGTCATGTTATTATAAGTCCAACGACCATTGTAATTGCTAATAAATAAGTTGCGGAATTTAAAAAATTCATTGTGTGTACCCACAGTAATGTTGTGGTTACCCAAGTTAATTTTTAAATTATCGGTCAACTCTAGTACATCTTGATCCAATTCGTTGGCTACTGAACTACGCTCAGAACCTAAATTGGCGGTGTTAGAAGAGAACCCATCAATACTTCTAATTTCAATAAACGGGAATAAGGTACCAGCTGTTTTACGCTGATCGCGAATCATTGAATACCCTAAAATTAAGTTATTAGAGAATTTATCGTTCAATTTGGTACGTAACTCCAATACACCTACGTGTTGTTTATTTGCGAATTTGTACGCATTGTTTCCGAAGCGAAATGAAGTAGCACTTCTAGAAATGTTATCGTCAAAGGCATCGATGTAGTTATAGCGTACAGTCAATTGATTTTTTGGATTGATGTTCCAATCGAATTTGGCAAACACTTTATTATTTTGAGTTTGTACATCTTGTGGACCATAAGAACCAACATCGTAACCTGGAGCTGCACCCATTAGTAGAGCCTGAGCCGCAATTTGCTGTGCAGTTGCTAAAGATATGGCAGAACCTGGTTCACCTGCATTGCTAAACAATGGCGATTGAACACGTTGCAATTCCGCATTTACAAAGAAAAATAATTTGTCTTTAATAATTGGGCCACCAAAACGGAAACCGTATTGGTTGTTCATGAATTTTGTTGAACGAGCACCTGATATAGCATCTTTACCAATGGTATTTTGGTTACGGCCAAATAAATAAGCAGACCCTTCAAATTTATTTGAACCAGAACGAGTAACTGCGTTAACACCGCCGCCGGTGAAGTTACCTAAAGTTACATCGTAAGGAGCCAAAACTACTTGAATCTCTTGAATGGCATCCAAAGAAATTGGTTGCGTGTTTGCTTGACCACCCGGAGTACCAGAGCTAGCTAATCCAAACACGTCGTTATTAACCGCACCATCAATAGTGATGTTGTTGTAACGATTGTTAACACCACCAAAAGAGTTACCACTTGCTTGTGGAGTTAAACGAGTAAAGTCTTGTAAGCTTCTGCTTAAGGTAGGCATTTTCTCAATTTGTTCTCTACTCACACTTGTTGCAGCACCTGTACGTTTACTGTTAAATACATTGTCTTTCGTACCTACAACCACCACTTCAGCTAATTGCTGACCAGATTTTTCAAGCACTGGGCTTAAGCTTAAGTTTTCACCTAACTTCAAAAACACATCAGTTACTTTGTAACTACGATAGCCTAAATAGGTGATTTCAATGGTGTAAGGTCCACCTACACGTAAGTTTGAAATCGTAAATCTACCACCTGCATTGGTAGAAGCACCGTAAACCGTTCCGGTTGGGGTGTGAATAGCTTTTACAGAAGCACCAACTAACGTTTCTTGAGCGTCTTTGATGGTTCCTGACAAACTACTGGTAGTAACCTGCGCAAACACACTTACAGTGGCAAACACAAGAACTAATGAATAAAGTAATTTTTTCATCATAATGTTTTGGTTAATAATTTAGTTTCAGTTGGCCCAAACCCTTTAATGGGTTGGGATTTGGGTACAAATATAGTATGATTTATAATAACCAAGCATCACTTTTGTTAATTTTTATATTATCAAATAGTTAAAACCCTTTTATTTTTTCAACAATTCGAAAAACATCCTAAAAAAGTTATTATATACACATTTAAACCATTTTTGTGTTTACTAAAATTGTGGATAAGTCGGTATTTTAGATACCCACTCCAAATGATTAGTTTTGGGGCTTTAAATATTATAACAATATGAATTACGATTTACTAGTAATTGGAAGTGGGCCGGGTGGTTATGTAGCCGCCATACGTGCAGCACAATTGGGCCTGAAAACAGCCATCGTTGAGAAAGAATCGCTCGGCGGAATTTGTTTAAACTGGGGCTGTATTCCTACCAAAGCCTTGCTTAAAAGTGCACAAGTATTTGAATACATAAACCATGCTTCCGACTATGGTCTGCAGGTTTCTGATGCCAAAGTTGATTTTACTGCCGTGGTTAAACGTAGCCGCGATGTAGCCGAAGGCATGAGCAAGGGCATCCAATTTTTGCTTAAAAAGAATAAAATAGACGTAATTATGGGCACCGCCAAACTAAAAGGTGCCGGCAAAGTACAAGTATTAGGTGCCGATGGCGCCAATGCCGAATACAGTGCCAAGCACATTATATTAGCCACTGGGGGTCGTTCTAGAGAATTGCCCAACCTGAAACAAGATGGCAAAAAAATAATTGGCTACCGCCAAGCCATGGTATTACCACAGCAACCAAAAAGCCTAGTAGTAGTGGGTTCTGGCGCCATTGGCGTAGAGTTTGCCTATTTCTACAACAGCATTGGAACTCAAGTAACCATTGTAGAATATTTAGATAATATTGTACCGGTAGAAGATGAAGACATTTCGAAACAACTCATTCGTAGTTTTAAAAAATCAGGCATTTCGGTAATGACTGGAGCCAATGTAGAATCGGTAGATACCAGTGGTGCTGGCTGCAAAGTACAAGTTAAAACCGCAGTTGGAGTAGAAACCATAGAATGCGATGTGGTACTCTCTGCCGTAGGTGTTACCCCCAATATTGAAAACATTGGCTTAGAAGAATTGGGTGTAAAAACCGACAAAGGCCGAGTTTTGGTAGATGATTTTTACAAAACCAACATTGAAGGTATATATGCCATTGGCGATATTGTAAAAGGACAAGCCTTGGCTCACGTAGCTTCTGCCGAAGGCATTATTTGCGTAGAAAAAATTGCAGGTCACCATCCAGAGCCCTTAAACTATAACAACATTCCGGGTTGCACCTATTGCTCACCTGAAATTGCCTCTGTTGGCTATACCGAAAAAGCTGCCAAAGAAGCTGGATACGAGATTAAAGTGGGTAAATTCCCATTCTCTGCTTCGGGTAAAGCTAGCGCTGCCGGAGCCAAAGACGGTTTTGTAAAAGTAATTTTCGATGCCAAATACGGCGAATTTTTAGGTGCTCACTTAATTGGCGCCAACGTAACCGAAATGATTGCCGAAGTTGTAGTTGCCCGCAAATTAGAAACTACCGGCATGGATATTGTGAAAACCGTACATCCACACCCAACCATGAGCGAAGCCATTATGGAAGCCGCAGCCGATGCATATGGTGAGGTGATTCACTTATAATCAAAAAAACAATCTGAAACCCACTCCAATCCGAGTGGGTTTTTTTATTTTTAGTCAAAATATTCATCCATGAAACTACATACCATAGATACAGGCTTTTTTAAATTAGATGGTGGCGCCATGTTTGGCGTAGTACCCAAAACCATGTGGCAAAAACTGGTTCCACCCGATGAAAATAATTTATGCACCTGGGCCATGCGGTGTTTATTAATAGAAGAAGGCAAGCAACTCACCTTAATAGATAACGGCATTGGCGATAAACAAGACGCTAAATTTCTAAGCCACTACCATTTACATGGCGATGATACCTTGGATAAATCGCTAGCCAAATTGGGTTTTTCTAGAGCCGATATTACAGATGTATTCCTAACCCACTTGCATTTCGATCATTGCGGAGGTTCCATTATCCGCGAAGGCGAAAAACTAAAGCCAGCCTTCGAAAATGCAAACTATTGGAGCAACGAGCAGCATTGGCAATGGGCTATAGCACCCAACGATCGCGAAAAGGCATCCTTCTTAAAGGAAAACATATTGCCCATACAAGAAAGTGGACAACTAAACTTTGTAGAAACGAAAGATGGTGTTGATTTTGCTGATAACGTACGCATTCGCTTCGCTTTTGGACATACCGATGCCATGATGTTGCCTCAAATACAATACAAAGGCCGAACCATTGTATATATGGCCGATTTATTACCCTCAGCGGCACACCTACCCATCCCTTATGTAATGGCTTACGACATGTTTCCGCTGCAAACGCTTCATGAAAAAAAGGCTTTTTTAGAAGAAGCCCTAGCCGGCGATTATATTTTATATTTTGAGCACGATGCCCTAAACGAATGTGCCACCCTACAACAAACCGATAAAGGTATTCGGGTAAATGAAACCTTTAAATTGAGTGAATTGTAAGATTATTTGATTTAAAGCTGTTTAAATGCTATTTTAGTAGCCTTTCTGATAACGAATACATGCAGCTCACCCAATTAGAAATAAAAGGATTTAAAAGCTTCGGCGATAAAATTACCATCCACTTTAATGAGGGGGTAACGGCTATTGTTGGGCCCAATGGTTGCGGAAAATCGAACGTAGTTGATGCCATTCGTTGGGTTTTGGGAGAGCAAAGTACCCGCATGCTGCGTTCCGAAAAAATGGAAAACATCATTTTTAACGGAACTAAAACACGTAAACCCTCCAATTTAGCCGAGGTTTCGTTGAGTTTCGATAATACTAAAAATATCCTCCCAACCGAATATTCACAAGTTACCATCACTCGTAAACTCTACCGCACTGGCGAAAGCGAATACCGTTTAAACGATGTTCAGTGCAGGTTAAAAGACATTACCGATTTATTTCTCGATACCGGAATTGGCTCCGACTCCTACTCTATTATTGAGTTAAAAATGATCGACGAGATTATTGCCAATAAAGAAAATTCGCGACGGGCTTTGTTTGAAGAAGCCTCTGGCATTTCGAAATACAAACTGCGCAAAAAGCAAACCTTCTCTAAATTAAAAGATACCGAAGCAGACTTGAGCCGTGTAGAAGATATTTTATTCGAGATTGATAAAAATTTAAAAACGCTAGAAAATCAAGCTAAAAAAGCAGAACGCTACTATAAAATAAAGGAGCAATACAAAGAATTAAGTGTGCAATTGGCCTCTTTTCGCATTGTAGGGTACCGAAACGCTTTAGAAACGCTAGATAAACAAGAGCAAGATCAACATGCTGGCAAATCGGGCATAAGCACCACTATTGACACCTTGGAGGCTGGCTTGCAACGACAAAAACTGGCACACCTTACCCAAGAAAAAAATCTAAGCACCCAACAAAAAGCCGCTAACGAATTTATTGCCAAAATAAGAGCTTACGAAAGCGATAAAAAGGTCAAAAATGAACAGTTGCGCTTTTTAGAAGATAAAGAAGCTCGATTAAAAGAAGAGCTAGAAATAGACCGTCAACAACTTAACCACGTTGACTATAACCAAAAACGCTTACAAGAAGAATTAAATCAAGAAAAAAGCATCCTAAATAGCTTGCAAAGCGATTTAGAAAAGCAAAAAAATAATGTAGATGCCTTGCGGGAGCAGCAACAAAGTTTTAGAGCGCATGTAGATAGTTTGGCTAAAGAAAACAGCCAAACGCAACAAGCCTTAAATGAACTAGAAAAAAACCTAGCTATTTTACACATTCAGCGGGATGCTTTACAACAAGAAAGCACCCGAAATACTACCGATGCACAATCGAAAGAAATAGAATTAACCGAATTTAATAAAGTCTTAGCTGATTTAGAGCAGCGTTTACAAACACAACAACAAGAATTGAGCCTTGCCCAAAAACTCGAAGCCGAGTTACAAGAGAAACTCAAATTGGGTGAAGAGACCATCCAACAAAAAAAGCAAGAAAGCCAAGATTTAAATAGAAAACTAGACGCCAAACAAAACGAATACAACCTTACCAAATCTATGGTTGATAATTTGGAGGGTTTCCCCGAGTCTATTCGTTTCTTGAAAAAGAATACCAATTGGGCTAAACAAGCGCCTTTATTCTCCGATATTTTGTTTTGCAAAGAGGCTTACCTCATTGCCATTGAAAACTACTTAGAACCCGTAATGAACCATTATGTGGTGCAATCGCAGCAGGAAGCCATACAAGCCATTACCCTACTCAGCGATTCGGCCCAAGGCAGAGCCAATTTCTTTATTCTCGATGCTTTAAAATCATCGGTTAAGAAAACTGAAAAGCAATTTACTAAAGCCAATTTAGTAGCAGCCCTAGACATTATAGAAGTAGATGCCAAATACCGTCCGCTTTGCGAATTGCTCTTAAAAAACGTATATGTTATTGAAAGCGGCGAAGAGGAAGAATTAGCCAATACCTTACCACAAGAAGGACAAATTTTATTAAGCAGCAGCGGTAAATACAGCAAAAGTACGTACACCATGGCTGGTGGCTCGGTGGGCTTATTTGAAGGAAAACGTATTGGACGGGCTAAAAACCTCGAAAATTTAGCCAAAGAGATTTCAAAATTAACTCAATCATTAGCTACGCTACATGCTAGTATCGAAAAGGAAAGCCAAAGCTTGGAAACCTTAAAATCAGCATCACAAAAAGACC
Source organism: Sphingobacteriaceae bacterium (assembly GCA_044239195.1). Classification (GTDB taxonomy): domain Bacteria; phylum Bacteroidota; class Bacteroidia; order Sphingobacteriales; family Sphingobacteriaceae; genus JAIPAN01. The sequence continues at coordinate 17,743 of JBIIBV010000011.1, forward strand.
AAAACAGCCAAAAAGAACAAGCGGTACAAAGTCTTAAAAACGAATACATCTCCATTAAAACCAAACAAGAGCAATATGTGGCTTTTATGGAGAATAGTAAAAACCGCAAAGAAGACATTGAAAGCAAGATTGCAACTATTCTAGCAGAAATTGAACACTCTGAACCTAAAGTTATTGAACTGAAAACCGAGCAGGAGATTAAACAGCAAGCCTTGGTCCAAGCCCAACTAGAATACCAAAATCTTTCCGACCGGTTAACTGCCGACGCTACTGCCTATAACCAAGAAAATATCAAATTTCATCAGCAACAAAATAAGGTATCGGGGCTAGAAAAAGATTTGGACTACCGAAATAGTCAACATGCCAACCTCTCGGAACGCATACAAAGCAACCACGCTATTTTTGAACAAACGCAGGCAAATATTAAAGAAACGTTGAAACACGTAGATCATTCTGACGATGATCTTTTGGCTATGTACAGCCAAAAAGAAGCCTTGGAAAAAGGTGTAGAAGAACTGGAGCAGGCTTATTATGCGGCCAGAGGTGCCATTACCGAAACAGAAAATACCATCGCCGAACAGCGTAAGAAAAAAGAACAGGCAGATTTCTTAGCCAATGAGCTAAAAGATCAAAAAACGAATTTAAAACTCGAATTAAATGGGTTGAAAGAGCGTTTATCGGTAGAATTCTCCATCGACATTAATGATTTACTGGAAAATGATGTACCCGAAGGCGAAAATGAAGAAGCCTTAAAAGAGAAAACTGAAAAACTAAAACGACAACTCGATGATTTTGGGGGCATTAACCCCATGGCCATGGAGGCCTACCAAGAAATGCAAGAGCGTTTTGTATTTATACAAACTCAGAAAAAAGATTTACTAGACGCTAAAGATTCGCTTTTAGCAACCATTAAAGAAATAGACGATACGGCCAAAGCCAAGTTTATGGAGGCCTTTACCCAAGTTCGGGAACATTTTATTGAGGTGTTTCGTTCTTTATTTAACGAAGAAGATTCTTGCGATTTGGTGCTCTCCGATCCGGAAAATCCACTCTACTCGGATATTGATATTCTGGCCCGTCCGAAAGGCAAACGCCCACTCTCAATCAACCAATTATCGGGTGGTGAGAAAACGCTTACGGCCACGGCCCTCCTATTTTCGTTGTATCTGCTTAAGCCGGCACCGTTTTGCATTTTCGATGAGGTAGATGCTCCTTTAGATGATACCAACATCGATAAATTCAATACAATTATCCGTAAATTCTCCAACCAATCGCAATTTATTGTGGTATCGCACAACAAACGCACCATTGCCAGCACCGACATTATTTACGGGGTAACCATGGTAGAACAAGGCGTATCTAAAGTAGTAGCGGTAGATTTACGTGAAGTTGCCTAAGCAAAGGGCTGTGAAAACTGCGAAATCCTTCGTATTTTAGCACCTTATTCCGTTAAAAATTATGAAAAGAACCAAGATTAAAGCGCTATTAGCAACAACTGATTTCGGCAACGAAGTAACCGTAATGGGATGGGTAAAAACCTTCCGTAACAATCAGTTTATAGCCATTAACGATGGTTCTAGCATTCACAACATACAAGCCGTTGTTGATTTTAACAGCACCGAAGAAAGTCTATTAAAGCGCCTCACTACCGGAGCCTCTGTAGCGGTTACTGGCACCTTAGTAGAATCGTTAGGAAAGGGCCAACTCGTAGAAATTAAAGTAAAAACCCTCGAAATTTTAGGTGATAGCGATGCAGAAAAATTCCCCCTACAACCTAAAAAACACAGTTTAGAGTTCTTACGAGAAATTGCCCACTTGCGTTTTCGCACCAATACCTTTAATGCCGTATTTAAAGTGCGTCATGCTTTGGCTTTTGCGGTGCATCAATTTTTCAACGAACGTGGCTTTGTGTATTTACATACGCCAATCATCACTGCATCCGATGCTGAAGGAGCTGGCGAAATGTTCCGCGTAAGTACTATTGATTTTGATAACATTCCTCGAAACGACGATGGAACGGTAAACTATAAAGAAGACTTTTTTGGTAAAATTACCAATCTAACCGTTTCTGGCCAGTTAGAAGGCGAATTGGCTGCCATGGCCTTCGGCGATATTTATACCTTCGGCCCTACTTTTAGAGCCGAAAATTCTAATACCACCCGCCACTTGGCCGAATTTTGGATGATTGAGCCCGAAATGGCTTTTTACGACCTAAACGGCAACATGGATTTGGCCGAAGAATTGTTAAAATACGTAATTGGCTATGCGCTAACAACCTGTGCCGATGAATTGGAATTCTTAAAAGGTCGTTTAGAAGAAGAAGAAAAACAAAAACCTCAACAAGAACGTTCTGAATTGGATTTATTGAGCAAACTGAACTTCTGCTTAGAAAACAGTTTCGAACGCATCACCTATACCGAGGCCATTGAGATTTTAAAACAATCGAAACCAAACCAGAAAAAACAGTTCAAATACCTTATTGATGAATGGGGTGCCGATTTGCAATCGGAGCACGAACGCTATTTGGTGGAGAAACACTTTAAAAAACCGGTTATTTTAACAGATTATCCAAAAGATATTAAAGCCTTTTACATGCGCCAAAACGAAGACGGAAAAACTGTTAGAGCGATGGATATTTTATTCCCGGGTATTGGCGAAATTGTAGGCGGATCGCAACGAGAAGAACGATTAGAAAAATTAGAGCAACGCATGAGCGAAATGCACGTGCCTGCCGAAGAATTGTCGTGGTATTTAGATACCCGCCGTTTTGGCTCGGCACCACATGCCGGCTTTGGCTTAGGTTTTGAGCGTTTGGTGTTATTTGTTACCGGAATGACCAATATCCGCGACGTGATTCCGTTCCCAAGAACGCCGAAAAACGCTGAATTTTAATCAAAATCCTTTTTGCGGCGCAACGTAGCCATTCACCACTTTAGTATTTCCATCACTAAATACTACATTTTGGCCTTTTGCAGGTATGACAATAGCAAAAGGCCACCAAATATCTGTTGCAGGCTTTATAAATCTGTCTAAGTAATACCTGTTTTTACCCTTTAATTCCTTATTCAGAAAAAAAGTGTTACCCCAAGAATAAGGATCATAGGTTTCAAGATAAAAATTACCATCTACCTCTTTATAACCTTTAATAAGAATAAAGTGCCCCCAATCTTTACTATTAGTCAAGTAAAATTTATTTGTTTGTTGATTAGAATTAAGATTAAACTCTACATAATACATATCAAGGCAAAGTATTACAATATAATTGTGATCAATACAATTCTTAATATTGGTTTTTATATCGTTCAGCCTAATAATTTGGGGATTTATGCCCTTTCCGTTTAAGAAATTTACTATATCATTTGTATACCACCATCCCCCAGTAGAACGAATAGTATTTCGAGCGTCTTGAGGCAATTGACTATACGTTGAATCTGCCCATTTTGCTGCCATAGTAGTTACAGATGGGCCGCAATTAATAGAAGAAAAATTACCCGTTCCTTTTTGATCATAGTAAAAATTATAATTACGATTTAGACTTTGTGATGAAGTTTGATTCGTACCCATACCCAGCACTTCCGGTTCTGAACGCACCGTTAATGTCCAGTTTGTTGACTTCTGATTAAATTTTGACTTAACAAGTAGCTGCACATTCTGAGAAAAATCAAATTTCATTGATTGATTTCCAATTGGAGTCAAACCATTGTAGAGTATTTGAGCCTCAGGAGAAAGAGAAAAAAAAGTGCTTAGCTGAGTCTTATTGGTGTTAGCAGGTACTACCGACAAAAGTGTTTTAGAAGAGTCTGATTTTAGAACAGGATACAATTGACCAGTGATTCCAAATTCTAATAACTCATTATACCATTCACTTACAATTAAAGGCTCATTTTTCTTACATGAAAAACTGAAAAATATGAAGAATAAAAAAAATATAGCTTTTAAAAAAGAATTTTTCATGAAAATTTGAAATAATACTTTAAAACAAGGTTAATATAATTTATATGTAAATATACAGATTCAAAATATCAATAAATCATAGATCGAATTTACTCCATTTTAAAATAAAAAAATGATAAAAGTAAGTGTAAATCAAATTTCAGTGGGTTAACTTTATTCATTAAGGAAATTAGATATTGCCAGGACTATATAATCAATAAATTTCTAACTTAGCAAGCATGGCAAAGCTTATTAACCTGAAGCCCTTCCGCGAATTCTTACAATCACAACAAGTCGGAAGTATACTGCTTGTGGCCGGGGTATTACTTTCTTTAGTGTTTGCAAATTCTCCATTAGCTACTTCCTTTAACCATAACTTAACAAGAACTTGGGGTATCCACATATCGGATTTACACCTAGTTTACGATACCACCACCTGGATTAACGATGGCTTAATGGCCATCTTTTTCTTATTGGTTGGATTAGAAATCAAACGAGAATTGGTAGAAGGCGAACTCTCTTCCATCAAAAAAGCCACTATGCCTGTATTTGCGGCATTGGGAGGTATGGTAGTTCCGGCAGCCATTTACTTACTCATTAATTTCGGGAAACCCACCGAACACGGCTGGGGCATACCCATGGCCACCGACATCGCTTTTGCCTTGGCCATTGTAGCTGCATTAGGCAATCGGGTGCCCACTTCTATTAAAATATTTTTAGCCGCACTGGCCATTGTAGACGATTTGGGCGCCATTTTGGTAATTGCTCTTTTTTATTCGAGCAAGTTAGACAGTACGTATTTAGTGTATGCCGGAGGAATACTAGCACTTTTAGCTACTCTAAATTATTTAGGGGTTAAACGCCTAATTTTTTACCTTATACCCGGAGTATTTTTGTGGTATGTGGTGCATCATTCGGGTATACATGCTACTATTGCAGGCGTTCTATTAGCTTGTTTTATTCCTACCAATCCGGTAAAAGAAACTTCCCCCCTAGAAAAACTAGAACTCCTCTTGTTAAAGCCCGTAAATTTGTTCATTATGCCACTATTTGCTTTGGCAAATACCAATATTCATTTGGAGTGGAGTATGCTAAAAGGCATTAGCAGTCCCATTGGTTTGGGCATCATTTTAGGATTGGTTTTCGGTAAACCAATTGGGGTTTTTTTATTTTCGTGGATAAGCGTAAAATTGGGTTGGAGCAGCTTACCCTCTAAGGCAACATGGAAACATATAGTAGGCTTGGGCATGTTGGCTGGCATTGGCTTTACCATGTCAACATTTATTGCCTTACTCTCTTTTAAAAATCCAGCTTTTCAATTGGAAGCCAAATTCTGCATTTTAATAGCTTCCATTATAGCGGCTGGTATTGGCTATAGCTATTTAAGTTTGCTCCACAAAAAAAGCCAATTAATGGCTTTGCATAAAGTCGATGATGGATTGGTATAACGGATTAGCGCCAAAAACCATCTGGCTAATCATGGGCACATGTTGTTTTTTAGGTATAATCTCGTACTTCACGGGCTTTTGCGCTTGGGTTAGCAAATCGTATAAGCGTTTCGATTGTACTTTAATAGCCTCGTAGGTCTCTTCTCCTACCAAAATATAGTAGGGGTGTTTTAGCTGATCTACGTAGGTTAAAGGCGAACCTTTCTTCCAATTTTCGGGATCGGTGGTAAAGGTTTTCAAGAAACTAGTGGTTTGATCGTTTTTTTCAGCCAACTTTAAATACTGTTCCATATCTAAACCAAAACCATCATTTAATATAATGCCACGCAATGGATTGGCAATTTGTTGTTCAGCAAAAAATCGAGGATCCAAATCAATTAGCGCCTCCAAATGCCCACCAGCAGAATGGCCCATAGCAAAAATACGCTCGGGATTTCCACCATAGTTAGAAATAGAATCTTTTACCCATTTAATGGCCGATGCACAATCACGGGCCATATCTTCATAACCGGCTGCTGGAGATAAAGGATAATTAATAATTACCGTTACTACATTTTTGTTGGCAAAATTGCGGCCCATCCACCAATAAATATCTTTTTTACCACTGTCCCACGATCCGCCGTGAATAAATACCAAAACATCTTTAGCTTGACTTAGATCTTTCGGATAATACACATCCAATTGATTTCGTGTAGATTTAGTAGCCGAAGGGTAGCTAATATCCTTTTTTATTTTTATGGATACAGCCATTACAGAGCTTAAACTAGATAGATAGAATAGCATGAGGAAAGCAAGTTTTAATTTCATCGGATTAGTGGGTCTTTTTCTTTTGTAAAATGAGTATATACCAATTTATCGAGCAGTTTTGGCAACCACTTGCTCAAAAATACAGTTAATTTTCCTTGAAAAGTCATAACCAAGGTACGGCTACGATTTTCTACACCTTGGGCAATTTGTTCGGCCACTTCTTCAGCCGACATCATTTTTTCTTCCACCATGCTGGTTTCACCTTGGGCGCTGCCATCTTTCACCAAGGCCACTTTACGAATATTGGAAGCGGTAAAGCCCGGCGAAGCAATCATTACGTGTAAACCGGTTTTTAAATTTTCTACTCTTAACGCTTCTAAAAAACCATTCATGGCAAATTTAGAAGAAGAATAACCCGTACGGCCTGGCAAGCCTTTATAGCCTGCAATAGACGATACGCCTACCACCGAACCTTTATTTTTTAGCAATTCGGGCAAAGCATATTTGGTGCAGTATACCGTTCCCCAAAAGTTCACATCCATGAGGTTGCGAATAACTACCAAGTCTAAATCTTTAAACAAGGCACGCATGGAAATACCGGCATTGTTTACAAGCACATCTAGTCGGCCAAATGTTTGTAGTGTTTGCTTAACTACGTTTTCACAATCGGTTTCTTTGGCTACATCGCAGGCTACAGCCAATGCTTTTACATTATACTCTTTTTCCAATTGCTCAGTGATTTGACAAAGTGCAACGTATTGGCGGGCAGCTAACACCACATTGGCACCACGTTTGGCAAAAGCTTCGGCACATGCCTTTCCAATACCCGATGAGGCACCGGTAATAAGCACGGTTTTATTTTTTAAGTCCATTTATTTAATCAAGGAGTTTTCGTACGGAATTCGGGTTGCAATGGAGCGCCCGAGGGTAATTTCATCTACATATTCCAATTCGCCACCAAAAGCAATGCCACGGGCAATGGTTGATATTTGTACGGGCAAATCTTTTAATTTTTTATACAAGAAGAAAATGGTGGTATCGCCTTCCATGGTAGCGCTAAGCGCCAAAATAACTTCTTTCAGTTCACCAGCTTGTACCCGCTCTATCAAGTTGTCTATGTATAAATCAGAAGGCCCAATGCCATCCATAGGCGAAATTAAACCACCCAACACATGGTACACACCTTGATATTGAGCCGTATTTTCAATGGCCATCACATCTCGGGTATCTTCTACCACACATACGGTGCTGCGGTCTCGTTTGTGGCTTTCACAAATCTCACAAACCGGGGCATCTGAAATGTTATTACACGTTTCACAAAAACGAATTTCAGCTTTTAAACGAGTTAAACTGCTGGTAAAATCGGCTACTTCTGTTTCCGATTGGTTAAGCAAATGCAAAACTAAACGCAAGGCAGTGCGTTTGCCTACCCCGGGCAGTTTAGCAAATTCATCTACGGCATGTTCAAGTAGTTTCGACGAAAAATTCATACCGCTAATTTAGCTTTTATCGAGCTTTTTATCGCTTTAAAAACTTAATTTATTACATTTATAAGGTTAACCAATCAATTTAAACATGGCCCCAGCCGTATTATTAAGTTTCATTATAGGCTATTTCCTCGTTTTAATAGCCGTTTCGTATTTTACATCTAAAAATTCATCAGATAATAATACCTTCTTTCTGGCCAACCGCAACTCCAAATGGTATTTGGTGGCCTTTGGCATGATAGGCACTTCGCTTTCGGGCGTTACCTTTATTTCGGTACCCGGAAAAGTAGGCGCTATAGGTGGCGATCAGTTTCAATATTTTCAGTTTGTACTGGGCAATGCCATTGGCTTTATATTGGTAGCCACCATTTTACTGCCCCTATATTACCGCATGCAGCTCACGTCTATTTATAGTTATATTGAAAAACGTTTAGGTTTTTACAGTTACAAAACGGCAGCAGGCATTTTTTTAATAAGCCGCACCATTGGTTCGGCTTTTCGCTTATACTTGGTGGCCATTGTATTGCAACGCTTTATTTTCGATGCCTATCATATACCCTTTTGGCTCACGGTGCTTACCTCTATACTCCTCATTTGGTCGTATACCTTTAAAGGAGGATTGAAAACCATTATTATTACCGATACCCTGCAAACCCTTTTCTTGGTACTCTCTGTATTTATGACCATTTATTTTGTATGCGATAGTCTTGATTTTTCTATTCCAGAGGCTTTTGAGCAAATTAAGCAAAGCGGTTATTCTAAAATTTTCTTTACCAATGATTTTGTAAGCAATAAATTCCATGTGTTTAAACAAGTTTTAGGAGGCATTTTCGTTACACTAGCCATGGTGGGTCTCGATCAAGATTTAATGCAGAAAAATTTGAGTTGCAAAAGCATTGGCGAAGCACAAAAGAACATGTTCACCTTTACGGGCATTTTTGTGGTAATTAATCTCTTCTTTTTAAGTGTGGGTGCCCTACTTTACATCTATGCTACTAAAAATGGAATTGCTATTCCTACCGATTCATTGGGTAATGTACGTACCGATTTCCTTTTCCCAGAAATAGCGTTGAATCATTTGGCTGTATTACCAGCTATTATTTTTATGCTGGGCTTAACGGCTGCTACCTTTGCCACCACCGATTCGGCCTTAACGGCACTAACTACATCATTTTGCGTTGATTTCTTGGGATTAGACAAAGTAGAAAAGAAGCTTGGAGGCATTAATCCTCGTCATTGGGTACATATTGGATTTTCAATTGCACTATTTCTAGTCATATTGCTTTTCAATGCCATTAACAATGCGGCCGTGGTTAGTGCCATTTTTACGGTAGCATCCTATACCTATGGGCCGCTGTTGGGTTTGTATGCCTTTGGGCTCCTACTTAAAAAACGAACTGTGAGAGACAAATTGGTGCCAATAGTCTGTTTGGTAGCTCCTGCAGCCTGTTATGCGCTTAATGCCAATTCGAAGCTGTTGCTAAACGGATATATTTTCGATACCGAGTTAATCCTTATCAACGGATTACTTACCTTTGCCGGCTTGCTTTTAATTAGCAAGAGAAGTAAAGAGACTATTAGCTTTTAAAAAAAGAACAAGGATATGATGAGTGATGATAAAATAAGAAATGCCTTTGAAAATAAAGATTGGCAAGAAATTAAGGTAACCGATTCGTGGCAAATTTTTAAAATTATGTCTGAATTTGTAGATGGATTTGAAAAATTAGCAAAAATCGGCCCCTGTGTTTCCATTTTCGGATCGGCAAGAACCAAAAACGAAAACCCCTATTATAAACTAGCTGAAGATTGTGCCCGCTTATTAACGGAGCGTGGCTATGGCGTTATTTCTGGCGGTGGACCTGGTATTATGGAAGCGGCCAATAAAGGTGCTTACCAAGCTGGCGGAAAGTCGGTTGGTTTAAATATCGAATTGCCCTTTGAACAATTCCACAATAAATACATCGATAGAGATAAATTATTAGAGTTTGATTACTTCTTTGTGCGCAAAGTAATGTTCATGAAGTACTCTCAAGGATTTATTATTTTACCGGGTGGCTTTGGCACCTTAGACGAAATGTTCGAAGCCCTCACCCTTATTCAAACTGGCAAAATTGCCCGTTTCCCAATTGTATTGGTAGGCAGTTCGTACTGGACGGGGTTAATGGATTGGGTAAAACAAACCATGTTGCTACAAGAAAGCAACATTCACGAAGAGGATTTAAATCTTTTCCGCATTGTAGATACAGCCGAAGAAGCCGCAGAACATATCTTCCGTTTCTACGACAAGTATGTATTGAAACCGAATTTCTAGGAACTAAAAAATACAGCAAAAAAAATCGGGCCAAAACCCGATTTTTTTTTTGTGTTTAGCCTAAATAAGACTTTAATATTTTGCTTCGCGATGTATGGCGCAAGCGTTGTAGGGCTTTATCTTTAATTTGACGAACACGTTCACGAGTTAAATTGAATTTTTCTCCAATTTCTTCTAATGATAGTGGTTGGCTAGTACTTAAACCGAAAAATAAAACCACTATTTCACGCTCTCTATCGGTTAAGGTAGATAAAGAACGACGAATTTCTTCAGAAAGCGATTCGTTAATTAAATTACTATCAGTATCCGGATCTTTATTCTCTAGTACATCTAATAAAGTATTTTCTTCTCCTTGTACAAAGGGTGCATCCATAGAAACATGGCGACCAGAATTGCTCAAGGTATCTGAAATTTTTTCTACCGTGGTTTCCAACATATCGGCTAATTCTTCCGGAGATGGCTCACGCTCGTATTCTTGTTCTAATCTAGAAAAGGCTTTGCTAATTTTACTCAACGAGCCAACTTGGTTTAAAGGCAAACGTACAATACGACTTTGCTCGGCGATGGCCTGCAAAATGGATTGACGAATCCACCATACGGCATAAGAGATAAACTTAAATCCTTTGGTTTCATCAAAACGTTTAGCCGCTTTAATTAAACCCAAATTTCCTTCGTTAATTAAATCGCCTAAGGTTAAGCCTTGATTTTGGTATTGTTTTGCAACCGATACCACGAAACGTAAATTGGTTTTGGTTAAGCGCTCTAAGGCAGCTTGGTCTCCTTCACGAATTTTTTGGGCTAAAATTACTTCCTCTTCGGCGGTAATTAAATCAACTTTACCAATTTCGTGCAAATACTTATCAAGTGATTGCGATTCACGGTTGGTAATGGATTGGGTGATTTTGAGTTGTCTCATCTATGGAAATTGGTGCTGCTATTTTTTTAACAAGTAGCAAAGCTAACATTATAACGTCGAAAAATCGAGTTTTTTTGTACTTTTTGGTAAAATTTTAGCAATAATTTGGCTATTTACAGCCTCACAAAAATCGTTCCAAATATCTATTTTTGGCACTTTTTAGAATAATTTGTTAAATTAGGTTGCGATCTTTGAACCAAACATCATCTGGTTGCACATCAAAGCTATCCATTTGAGCCAAGAGCTCTGTCACCTTGTCGTTGCTCAATACCAAGTCCCGATTGATGGGTTTCAAGAATTTCTGCTCCACCATCACGTCTAATTGAGTTAATAATGGATTGTAAAATCCACCTACATTTAACAAACCAATGGGTTTATGATGCAAGCCTAACTGCAACCAAGTAAGTACCTCAAAAAACTCTTCCATGGTGCCGTAACCTCCTGGAAGGGTAATTACGCCATCAGACAGATCGGCCATCTTTTGCTTGCGTTCGTGCATATTTTCGGTAATGATTAGTTCAGTAAGACCTACGTGACCTACTTCCTTGGTCATTAAAAATTGTGGAATTACTCCAATCACTTTACCACCATTTTTCAACACTTCATCGGCTAGTAAACCCATCACACCAACACGTCCACCGCCATACACCAAGGTAATTTCTTGTTTAACCAATTGCTGAGCCAGGTCATTTACTGCAGCTAAAAGCTGGGGGTCTCCATTGAAATTGGAGCCACAAAAAACGCAAATGCTCTTCATGTTATCGAGAATAGTTGGGTGCTTCTTTGGTAATGGCAATATCGTGTGGGTGGCTTTCGCGAATACCCGATGCGGTAATGCGCACAAATTGCGCTTCTTGTAATTTATCGATTGTTGCTGCTCCGCAATAACCCATACTGGCTTTTAGGCCACCAATAAATTGATAGGTTACTTCGGCCAAACTACCTTTAAAAGGCACTCTGCCTACAATACCTTCGGGTACCAACTTTTTTATATCATCTTCCACATCTTGGAAATAACGGTCTTTAGAGCCTTGTTCCATCGCTTCAATAGAACCCATTCCACGGTACGATTTAAACTTACGCCCTTCGTAAATAATGGTTTCACCCGGCGATTCTTCTACCCCGGCAAATAAAGAACCTGCCATAATGGTACTGGCACCAGCTGCAATGGCTTTGGCAATATCACCGGTATGTTTAATTCCGCCATCGGCAATTACCGGCACGCCAGTACCTTTCAATGCTTTGGCGCACTCGTAAACAGCATATAATTGTGGAACACCCACACCAGCAATAATACGAGTAGTACAAATAGAACCCGGGCCAATACCCACTTTCACGGCATCGGCTCCTGCATCGGCAAGGGCTTTTGCAGCCGCTCCAGTGGCAATATTTCCTGCAATTACCTGTAAATTTGGGTATTTTGCTTTTACTTCTTTAAGTTGATTAATTACACCTTTTGAGTGGCCATGAGCCGTATCAATAGCAATTACATCTACTCCAGCTTTAACCAAAGCAGCTACCCTGTCCATCGTATCGGGGGTTACACCCACGGCGGCACCTACACGTAAACGACCTTGTTCGTCTTTACAGGCTTTCGGGAAATTTTTAAATTTTTGAATATCTTTAAACGTAATCAATCCTACCAAAATACCTTTGGCATCTACAATGGGGAGTTTTTCAATCTTATAATCCTGAAGTATTACTTCTGCTTGTAAAAGTGTAGTGCCTAGCGGAGCGGTAACTAGGTTTTCTTTGGTCATTACTTGGCTCACGGCTTTCTTCATATCTTTCTGAAAGCGTAAATCTCTATTGGTAATAATACCCACTAATTTTTTATCTGCGTTAATTACCGGAATGCCCCCAATTTTAAATTCTTTCATAATTTGGAACGCATCACTTACCAAGGCATCTTCAGAAAGGGTTACCGGATCTTGAATCATGCCACTCTCCGAACGTTTTACTTTGCGTACTTCATCGGCTTGGGCCTGAATAGACATGTTTTTATGCAGCATGCCTAAACCGCCTGCCTGGGCAATGGCAATAGCCAAGCCAGATTCCGTAACGGTATCCATAGCCGCCGAAACAATAGGAATATTTAAACGAATGTTACGGGTTAACCAAGTGGAAGTATCTACTTCACGTGGCAAAACTTCAGAATAAGCTGGGATTAAAAGTACGTCGTCGTAGGTGAGTCCTTCGGCAACAAATTTTTGTGGATCGAGCGCCATAGCAAATAACTATTAAGTGATATTATTTGCCAGGCAAAGTTATCGTATTTTTCTGAAAATGACGAATTTATTGTTTACCAACAATTACTTTTTCTAATTTATCGAACTGAAGATAGGTATTAGCCAATTCTACTAGTTTTTGCGGGCTAATGGTGCGTACGGTTTGCACATAACGTTCGTAATACGAAGCATCTAAGCCGAAGAAATAGGTGTTTTTAAACTTATCGGCATGAGAAAACGCATTTTCCAAGCTACCCAACAAAGAGCCCAGCATGTAATTGCGTACCAAAGCCAATTCTCCTTCCGATACCAATTCGGTACGCAGAAGTTTCATTTCTTTTTCAATTTCGGCCATGGTAGCGGTGCATACATCGGCCCCAACTTCTGAGGCAATAAAAAAGTAACCTGCATCTTTTAAAGAAGCAATGCCCGAGCCAATGCCGTAGGTATAGCCTTTATCTTCGCGAATATTCGCCATTAATCGCGAACCAAAATAACCGCCAAAAATGGTGTTTAGCACTTGTAATGCCGGAAAATCGGGGTGCGTACGGTTAATAGCAATTTGGCCTAAACGCAAAGCCGATTGTAACGCATCTGGGCGTTCTAAAAAGTGCGTGTTGCCAGTACCGGGAATAAAAGAAAACTCATTTTTAGCAACAGCAGTGTTCCCCTCCCAGTTGTTTCCAAAAGTAGCATTCATGCTTTTTAGGGTAGTTTCGGATACTTTACCCGATACCACTAGGGTACAATTAGCTGGATGATAGGCTTTTTTATAATACTCTAAGAGCTGCGAACGCTGTAATTGCGCATATTCCTCAACTACGGGCGCATGGCCATATAGCGTATTGCCAAACAGCACTTGGTTAAATGAGCGACGAGCCAGTACATCGTTTTTCTCTAAACTCACACTCAATTTTTGTTGTTGATTGCGAATAAAGGTATCTATTTCACTTTGCGGGAAAATGGCATCGGTTAAGATTTCGCGAAGCAAAGGCAATACAGAATGTAAATGCTTGGTAAGTGTATACAACACCACACTCGACTGATCGTAGGAATACTCTTTCTGAAGAAATGCGCCATAATAATCGAACTTTTCGGCCAACTGAGCAGCTGTATATTTGGAGGTGCCTTCTTGCAAAAGCGCATTGGTAGCAAAAGCTTGCAAAGGGCTGGCTGCATTCCATGCTACATTGTCAAAAATAAACTCAATACGTACTAAATTTTGCTCTCCGGCATCGATAAAAAACAAGGGTATTCCGTTATCTAAAGGGTACTGCTGAGCGTTTAAAAGGCTGATATGTTCTACCTGCTTAAATGCAGGGGCTTGCGTTCTATCCATATTAGTTTTTGGCTAAATAGCTTAATATTGATGCATTTTCTTTACGGAAAATTTGCTGGGCTTGTTCTTGAATTTCTTGGGCAGTAACGGCCATATATTTTCTAGTTTCGTGGTTTAAGTCTTCGGCATTGCCCAACAATTCGAAATAAGCCAAATTCATAGCCTTATCTAATAAGCTCATCTCCCCGAATTCCATGGTAGATTCTAGTTTATTTTTCACCTTAGTAAGCTCTTTTTCTACCACAGGTTCGTTTTTTAATCGATCGAGCTCTTGCCAAATGGCTTGCTCGGCGGCTTCCATAGATACCCCGGGAGCTGGTTTGCCTTCTAAAACAAATAAGCCTGGATCGATACTACCTAAATGGTAGGCATTTATATCTGAAAACAATTGTTGTTCTTTCAGCAGGCTGCGGTATAAACGAGACGAATTTCCTCGAGATAAAATATCGGAAAGTAAATCGGCAGCATAATAGCTTGTATCTTGCCGTGCAGGCATATGAAAGGCCATATACAAGGCATTTAAAGGAACATTTGCTTCTACTGTTTGTCGTTTTTCTTGCAACTGGGCTGGCTCTTGCGGCAAGTTGCGCACCGGTTTTACGCCGGAAGGTATGGACCCAAACCACTGTTCTACCATTTTTTTAACTTCTGCTGTTTTTACTGCACCGGCAACAACCAAAATAGCGTTCGAGGGCACATAAAATTGATTAAAGAAGGCTTTTACGTCTTCCATTTTTGCTTTTTCAATCTGCGTTAAATTTTTGCCAATGGTGGCCCACTGATAGGGATGTTTTTCATAGGCCAAGGGGCGCATTTTCAACCAAACATCGCCATAAGGTTGATTTAAATAGCGTTGTTTAAACTCTTCACAAACTACATTTTTTTGCACTTCGAGGCTCTTTTCAGAAAAAGCCAAGCTCAACATGCGGTCGCTCTCTAACCAACAGGCCGTTTCTAAATTAACAGCTGGCAGTGTAATGTAATAATTGGTAATATCGTTGCTGGTAAAGGCATTGTTTTCGCCCCCTACTCGTTGTAGCGGCTCATCGTAAGATGGGATATTTACCGATCCGCCAAACATTAAATGCTCAAATAAATGCGCAAAACCAGTTTGATTGGGGTTTTCATCTCGGGCACCAACATCGTATAAAACATTAAGCACCGCCATGGAGGTGGTAAAATCTTCGTGCACCAACACCTGCAATCCGTTGGCTAAAGTAAATCGTTCAAAAGAAACCATAGGCTAAAATAGAGCATAAATATAGGCAATTTAGGGGCTTTTGAAGAAGATTTGAGCCAACAATCATCAAGGCTTGG
>JBIIBV010000061.1:0-9125 GCA_044239195.1 Sphingobacteriaceae bacterium
GAAGAAATGTTGCGACGCTATGGAATTGTGCCCGATTTTAATGGTGAAGAAGATGGAATTGATACACAAGATATTGCTAAAGATTTCGCCAAATTGGCCAACGGCAGTACCGTACTTTTCCCTGGAGCCAAAGATTCGTTGCGCACCATACAGCAAGCGCTGAACAAAGCAACTAAAATTATTGATTTACCGGTTTACGAAACTGAAATGGATGAAAATTGCGATCCATCTGCCGCTGAAGTTTTAGTATTTACCAGCCCATCAAATGTAGAGGCCTATTTTACCAATAACCTACTTGAGCCTGGTCAGCAAGTTATTTGCATTGGCAAATCTACCGGCAAAAAATTCGATCAAATGAATGTAAACTATACCTTACCCTACTCACCAGACGAAATAGGTCTGGCAGAAGCAGTGTTTGGTTTAACTTATTAAACATGCATATACGCCCCAGAAGATTACGTAAAAACCCCATTATACGGGAATTAGTAGCCGAAACACACTTATCAAAAGACATGTTTGTGTACCCGTATTTCGTGGTTCCAGGCAAGGGTGTAAAAAATGCCATCGATGCCATGCCGGGTATTTATCAGTTCTCGGTAGATATGTTGGTAAAAGATGTAGCCGAAGGGTTAAAGTTTGGTCTAAACAAAGTATTATTATTTGGCGTAGGAGAGACTAAATGTGAAGACGCCAGCTCGGCCTACCACCACGATTCGTTGGTGGCCCAAGCCGTTCGTGAATTGAAGAAAGCATTTGGCGAAGATATTTACGTGATTACCGACGTGTGTACTTGTGCCTATACTACACATGGGCATTGCGGTATTTTGCACAATGATTATGTACAAAACGATGAAACCGTAGCCGTTTTGGCTAAAATGGCCTTGGCGCATGCACAAGCTGGCGCCGATATGGTGGCCCCATCGGATATGATGGACGGTCGAGTGGGTGCCATTCGCGATTTTTTGGATGAACACCAATTCGTAAATACCGCCATCATGAGCTACAGCATCAAATTCGCATCGGCCTATTATGGTCCTTTCCGCGAAGCAGCCGATTCGGCGCCAAGCAAAGGCGATCGTAAAGCCTATCAAATGGATTTTCGCAACCCCAATGAAATGATGCGGGAAGCTTTTTTAGACGAAGATGAAGGTGCCGATATTTTAATGGTAAAACCAGCTTTAGCTTATTTAGATGTGATTCAAAACTTAAGCCAACAAACGCAATTACCAGTGGCTTGTTACAATGTTTCGGGCGAATATAGCATGGTAAAAGCTGCTGCACAAGCCGGTTGGATTGATGCTCAAAAAGTGATTATGGAAAATATGTTTGCTTTTAGCCGTGCAGGTGTAAACATCATCATCACCTACCACGCCCGCGAAATTTTTGAAAATAACTGGCTATAAGCCTCGTTCTATTTAAAAAACAAATTATGGCCAATTTTTTATCCAATTTATTCTCCAAAAAGGAAGAAACAAGCATACCTATTTTTCATGCCGATAAACCGGATATCAACCGAGATCATTCGGCTGAATTATATGAACAAGCCAAACAGTATTTTCCAGGTGGTGTAAATAGCCCGGTAAGAGCATTTAAATCTGTTTACGGCACACCACTTTTTATTGAGAAAGGAGATGGGTGTCGTTTATGGGACGCCGATGGAAATGAATTCATCGATTTTTGTTGTTCTTGGGGTCCACTTATTTTAGGGCATAACCATCCTGCCGTTCGCGAAAAAGTAACTGAAGTGATGCAAAAAGGCATGAGCTTTGGTGCACCAACTGCCCTCGAAAATGAATTGGCCGAATTAATTCTAAGTCATAATAAATATGTAGAAAAAATCCGTTTCGTAAGCTCAGGTACCGAAGCTGTGATGTCGGCCATTCGTTTGGCTAGAGGCTATACCAAACGAGATAAAATTTTAAAATTTGAGGGTTGTTACCATGGCCACGTAGATAGTTTATTGGTAAAAGCGGGTTCGGGTTTGGTTACTTTTGGCGAAACTTCATCGGCCGGTATCCCCAAATCTTTTGCCGAAGAAACCATCGTAGTTCCATTAAACGATCCCAAAGCGGTTAAGGAAGCCTTTAAACAATTTAAAAATGAAATTGCCGCCATTATTATTGAGGGCATTCCGGCAAATAATGGCCTATTAATTCAAGATAAAATCTTTGTACATTTCTTAAGAGATATTTGCACTAAAAACAAAAGTTTATTAATTTTTGATGAGGTGATAACAGGTTTTCGCATAGGCTTTGAAGGTGCTGCCGCCTACTACGAGGTGCAGCCCGATATTGTAACCTATGGTAAAATTATTGGCGGCGGTTTACCGGTAGGGGCTTACGGTGCTTCGGCTACCATCATGGGTCATATTTCACCCGATGGTGCAGTTTACCAAGCTGGTACGCTTTCGGGTAATCCGGTGGCTATGGCGGCGGGTATTGCCCAATTATCTGAATTGGCTAAGCCGGGATTTTATAAAGAATTAAACGCCAAAACCCAAGAGTTTGTAGAATCGATACAACGTTATGCTGATACGCACAATTATGCCTTTAGGGTGTTTACAGTTGGTTCTATTTTCTGGTTTGCCTTCACTAAAAAAGATATTAAAACAGCCGAAGCAATTGATCCGGCTAGCATGGATAAATTCAAAATCATGCACCGCGAATTGTTAAATCGTGGTATTTACATGGGTCCATCGGGTTACGAAGTGGGCTTTGTTTCGGCGGCACATACCAAAATTGATTTAGAGAAAGCAAAAAGGGCTATCTTTGAAAGTTTAGACATTGTTTTTAGAAAGAAATAAGCATGCGTAAAGCGCTCTTACTATTTTATGTAGTTACTTTTTACGTGTTCGCCGAGATGGCGTGGTGGGGCTATTTATTAATAAAAGCTGAGCCCGATCGTAAATTAATGGTACTGGGTGAGGGTAGTGTTTTTTTATTTTTAGTGTGTATTGGTATTATACAAATTCACAAAACCCTTAGCCGTCAAGAGACATTGTCGCATCAGCAAAAAAACTTTTTACTATCGGTTACGCATGAGTTAAAATCGCCTTTGGCTTCTATAAAACTATCTTTGCAAACCATTTTAAAAAGAGTGTTAACTGCCGATCAACAACAATCCCTATTGGGCAATTCTTTAAAAGATATTGAACGCCTCGACGATTTGGTAGAGAACATGCTCTTGGCTACGAAGATTGAAAATAGTTCGTATAGTTTTCCGAAAGATAAATTTAACCTATCAGAATTAGTAGAAAAAGTGGTAGAACGCTTACAAGTACATGCGTGCAATTCACAAACCATTAAGTGTAGAGTTAGTCCCAACATATATTTAATTGGTGATGCATTTGCCATGAATTCGGTGCTGATTAATTTGATTGAAAATGCCGTAAAATATTCACCTCCTTGTGCCGAAGTGCAGGTAAGTTTAGAAAGTACAGACGGACAAATTTATCTGCGGGTAGCCGACCAGGGTTCGGGCATACCCGATGCAGAAAAAAACCGTATTTTCGATAAGTTTTACCGTATTGGAAGCGAAGATACTCGTCAAACAAAAGGTACCGGTTTGGGTTTATACATCGTAAAAAAGGTATTAGAAACACATCAAGCAAGTATACTGGTAGTAGACAACACCCCAACGGGCACCATATTTGAAATTCATTTTACCGCACAACATGACAGCTAAACAACGCATTTTATTAGTAGAAGACGAGCTTCATTTACTCGATGCCATTAAGCTAAATCTCGAGTTGGAAGGCTATAAAGTAAGTACGGCCACCGATGGTAAAAAAGCCCTAAAAATTTTTAAAGAAGAGCGCTTCAACTTAATTATTTTAGATGTGATGTTGCCCGAGATAGATGGCTTTCAGGTCGCCGAGACTATTCGTTTAGAAAACTCGGAAGTACCCATTATGTTTTTAACAGCTAAAAATACGAGTGAAGATCGGGTGGCTGGCCTTAAAAAAGGTGCTGACGATTATTTAACCAAACCCTTTAACCTGGAAGAATTGATTTTACGGGTGGGTATTTTGGTTAAGCGTAGCCTCAAAGGCGACGATTTGAAAGAACTACAATCATACCGCATTGGTGATAAAACAATTTATTTCAATTCATTTGAATTAAAGAAAGACGACGGTACCATGGTGGCGCTTACCAAAAAAGAAACCATGTTACTTAAACTGCTTATAGAACGTAAAAACGAAGCCGTTTCTAGAGAACAAATTTTAGAAACCGTATGGAATTACGATGTGTATCCATCAACCCGAACCATCGATAATTTTATTCTTACGTTTCGTAAATATTTTGAACCCGATCAGAAAAACCCAACCTATTTCCATTCTATTAGAGGAGTAGGCTATAAATTTATGGATAGCTAATGTTTACTCGTAAAGTTCGTCTACTTGTTATACTGCTTGGCCTCATGCTCTTGGCATGGACACTAAACGAAAAGGTGTACCCCATTGCCATTATTATTGGTTTAGGCATACTTTTATTGGTTTGGGGTTATTTTACCGAAGGCACTGTAGTAATGGCCGCCAAAGAATTTCATTTAAAAAATTACGATAGAGCCGAAGAATTGCTACAAGAAGTACCCGATCCGGAACGCTTAAACAAACACCGCAGGGGTTTTTACGAGTTCATTTACGGGAACATTGAATTGCACCGCCAAAATTTTGAAGAGGCCGAACGCCACTTTCAATTGGCTACACGTTATCCCTTGCGTAATGCCAGTGATAAAGCTTTGGTATGGACTCATTTGGCCAATATAAGCCTTCGTAAAAAAGAATTTGAACGTGCCCAAGTGTACGTAGAAAAAGCCAAATCGCTCAAAATTACGTCGAGAGTAAAATTGATTATAGAAAAAATAGAACAAGAAATCCCCAAAAAATCGTGAGTACACCAAACCAATTAGATTCTTTATTAATAAAAGCTGCATTTTCTCAAAAAACAGAACGCCCGCCCGTTTGGATGATGCGTCAGGCAGGTCGTTTTATGCCCGAGTATTGGGAAATTAAAAACAAATATTCGTTTTTAGAGATGTGCAAAACGCCAGAAATTGCCGCCGATGTAACCATGTTACCGATAGATTTATTGGATATTGATGCTGCTATTTTGTTTTCCGATATTTTGGTAACCGGCGAAGCCATGGGAGGTGATTTAAGCTTTACTCAAGGTATAGGGCCTAAATTTGCCAATCCCGTTCGTACTGCTGCCGATGTAGATGCCTTAGAAACCGAAGTTGGCGATCGTTTGCAATATGTAGCCGATGCCATTAAAGTGGTTCAACAGCGTTTAAACGGCAGCATTCCCCTCATTGGATTTGCCGGTGCACCCTTTACGGTTATGAGTTATTTGGTAGAAGGTGGTTCTTCAAGAGATTTTAAATTAACTAAGCTGATGCTGCACAATCATCCGGAATTGGCGCATAAACTATTGGCAAAAATTGCCAAAGTAACCACCGATTATTTGAATCTACAAATTGCGGCTGGGGTAAACGCAGTGCAAATTTTCGACAGCTGGGCACAAGCACTTTCTTGGGACGATTACCGCGAATTTTCGCACCAATACATTCAGCAAATTATAGCAGGCCTACACCGAAAAGACATTCCGGTAATTTCTTTTTGTAAAGGCAGCTCGGT
This sequence comes from Sphingobacteriaceae bacterium, assembly GCA_044239195.1. Taxonomy (GTDB): domain Bacteria; phylum Bacteroidota; class Bacteroidia; order Sphingobacteriales; family Sphingobacteriaceae; genus JAIPAN01. The sequence goes on from JBIIBV010000061.1 coordinate 5,639, forward strand.
ATTTGCGCCTTTAATGGCCGAAGCAAAACCCGATGTAATATCTATTGATTGGAATGTTGATTTGAAAGACATGAAACATCGTTTGCCTACCGGCATGGCCGTACAAGGAAATTTAGATCCACATATTTTATATGCCGATAAATCGGTTATTAAAGACCGCATTCATCGTTTGCTTGAACGTATGCGTGGCGAAGATGGATTTATATTCAATTTAGGCCACGGCATTATGCCCGATATTCCGTTTGATAACGTGAAATACGCCGTTGAAGTAATTAAAGAATTTCGATACTAAATGACCTACCTCTATTTTAAAGCCATACACATTATTTTTGTGGTTAGCTGGATGGCTGGCTTGTTTTATAGTGTGCGTTTATTTATTTACCATACCGAGGCAAATACACTTCCGGAGGTAGAACGTAACATTTTGCAAAAACAATACGGCATTATGGAATCGAGGTTATGGAACATCATCACCACACCAGCCATGGTACTCTCTGTATTGGCAGGCTTGGGTATGCTGTACATCAATCCGGCTTTATTACAAGAAGGCTGGATGCACTTGAAACTAGGCTTTGTGGTGGCCTTATTGCTATATCATTTTATTTGCCAGCGCATGATTGGTCAATTTAAACAGGGCATTTTCAACTGGACCTCTACCCATTTGCGTTTATGGAACGAAGTGGCCACTATACTTTTGGTAGCCATTGTATTTGCCGTTATTCTTAGAACTGCTCTCGATTTGGCTTATGGCCTCATCGGATTGGTAGTATTGGGCGGAAGCATTATGGTCGCGGTAAAGCTTTATAAAAAATATCGTACGAAATAAGCAAGGCATACGCAACCTTTTCTCCCCTTCGTTCATCTTCTTTAAAAAACACTTGCAAATCGATTCGGATAGGTATGGAGCACTTGGTAGCTGGATGTAAACAGGGAGATAGAAAAGCACAAGAAGCCCTTTACAAGCAACTTTCGGTCAAAATGATGGGAGTTTGTATGCGTTATGCTGCCAATAGAACCGATGCAGAAGATATTTTGCAAATGGGTTTTGTAAAGATGTTTCAGAAGATAAGCGATTTTAAAAACCAAGGATCTTTTGAAGGTTGGGTACGACGCATTATGGTAAACACGGCTATTGAGTTGTATCGGAAAAATGCACGTTCACTTCATACGGTGGAGTTGGAGGGAATTGTAGAAGTAGATGATGCCAATGCTTTAAGCCAATTAGCAGTAAAAGATTTAATGCAGCTGGTGCAAAATTTACCAGATGGCTACCGAGTGGTGTTTAATTTATACGCTATTGAGGGTTATTCGCACAAAGAAATTGCTGAGCAACTGGGAATTTCTGAAGGAGGCTCTAAGTCTCAATTATCTAGAGCCAGGAGTTATTTGCAAGATAAAATAAGAAAATTGGAGGTGCCTACTTATGAATAATATGATGGAAAATACCTTTGATAAGGTACTAAAAGATAAGCTTAAGGATGTTTCTGTAACCCCATCTCCGCAGGTATGGGAAAATATTTTGGCAAGTTTGGAGCAAAAGCAACAGAAAAAACGAGTGATTTATCCTTGGTTAGGTTTAGCTGCTAGTGTGTTGCTGGTTTCTTTAGGTGCATGGTGGTTTTTTCCAATGAATGAAGCCCAAGTTGGTGCTGTAAAGGTTGTGAATATGCAGCAGATGCCTAAACGTTCTATCAATCCTGAATTAACATCCCAAGAAAATTTGCCGAAAAATGAAGTAGCACACATTGCCAAACCACTAGTTGTAAATAAAGTAGCCCACTTGCAGCAGGACTTAGTGCTACCTCCATCTTCGGTAAACACAGTAGAGCCTAAGCCAAGCACTACTCTTCTACAGCCCGAGCAACAGGTAGCTGTTTTAAACGAATTGCCATCAATAGAACCGGCAACAATACTTAACACACCGGAGGAAACGGCTGTTAATAGTGCCCAGCCCAGCGCTAAAAAGCCTGCCAAAAAACGTATTCGTTCTTTAAGCGATTTGGTTAATTTCGTGGTCGCAAAAGTAGATGACCGGGAAGAGAAAGTTTTGGAAACATCCAGCGATGGGGCTATTTTAAGCCTCACTGCGCTCAATGTGGGTCCCTTAAAGTTTAAAAAAACTAATACAGAAAAATAACATGAAAAAAACAATCATTACAGCAGCATTTAGCGTACTTGCTTTTGTTGCTCAAGCGCAAAATCGCCCAGCCTTTAAGGATAAAAAAACTATTATACTGTTAGGTAAAACAGGGCAAAGCCAAGACAGTGTTCCTTCTTCGACTAAAACTATTATCCGAATAGGTGCATCTCCTGAACAAGACAGCCTACAACTTAAAGGTAAAACAGTAATTCAAGTTGGTAAGACTGTCATTATTAGAAGTAGAAATTCAGATGCTACCGTTACCCTAGGTTCGGCAAATGGCACTGTAGCCAAACCGAAAAAAGCTGTTACTATTGGGTTTGATTTTACCCATTTCGATTTAGGCTTTAGCCGCTATTTAGATCAAGGGAGTTTCACCTTGAGTCCGGCAAATGCCAATCTCGATTTTTTACCTTCGAAAACCAGTAACGTTGGGTTTGATTTTTTTCAGTTCAAGTATAAAGCTAGCGATAAATTTCGCTTTTACATTGGTGCCGGTTTAGACTGGAATCATATTCGCTTGAATAATAATGTCACATTTCAAAAAAATCAAGCTACACTAACTGCCTCCCAGGAGGTAATCAGTTTCAGTAAAAACCGCTTTAGTAGCCGTTATTTAAGAATTCCAATTGGTTTCGATTTTACCAAAAAAATCCAGAACGATAATAAATTACATCTAGTGCTTGGTCCGGAATTCGGCTTTTTATTAAATGGTAAGGTAAAACAGGAAAGTAAAGAACGAGGCAAAGAGAAATTTAAAGACGATTATAATTTTAACCCTTTTCGTTACGGAGGCTTTCTTCGGGTTGGCTACAAAGGTTGGGGTATTTACACCAAATACTACTTTAACGATGTGTTTGCTAAAGGCCAAGGCCCAGCAGATTTTAAAAATATGTCTTTTGGCCTAAGCATGGGTTTTTAAAAAACTCATATCCGTGTCATTTACCCACGTCAGGCTTTGTTTGGCGTGGGTTTTTTTATCTTTGGCCATGCCCAATACGCTTATTCAGCTCCATCACGTTTCTAAATCCTATCCAAACAACCCCAATGGCGGTGTTCGAGGAATTAATCTGAATATTCAACAAGGAGAATTTGTAGCCATTTTAGGAGAAAGCGGCAGTGGTAAAAGTACGCTGTTAAAGCTCATTTATGGCTTGTTGAGCCCGACTGAAGGAAAAGTGCTTTTTCAAGGGCAAGAAATTTTAGGTCCCGAAGAAAAGCTTATTCCAGGGCATGAGCACATGAAAATGATTGCTCAAAACTTCGACCTAAACACCTACGCCAAGGTGTATGATAATATAGCCTCTATGCTTTCTAACACCGACTTAGAAGGTAAAAAACTGAATA
>JBIIBV010000012.1:0-33212 GCA_044239195.1 Sphingobacteriaceae bacterium
CTTTTCGAGGTAATTTTGCTGTTACACCCTGTAAAGAAATTATCTTCCATTATTTCGCAAATAATTCACGTAATTTGAATACACAAAATAGAAAAAATATGTATTCATTTCTTTTAAAATTTCACTCGGGTTTTAGATACGTGGTATTGGCCTTGGTGCTATTGGCTATTGTTCAGGCATTGGCCGGCTGGTTGGGTAAAAAAGAGTTTACCGAAGGCAATCGTAAAGTGGCTTTATTTGCCATGATTTCTGCACATACGCAATTATTATTGGGTTTGGCGCTGTTTTATTTTAGCCCTTTGGTGCAATTTACTGCATCAACCATGAAAGATGCCACCTTACGTTATTGGACTGTAGAGCATAGCGTGATGATGCTGTTTTCTTTGGTATTAATTACCATAGGGCATGGCCGTGCAAAACGTGCTGTCGAAGCTGCTAATAAACACCGTGCTATTCTACTTTTTTACGGATTAGCTTTGGTAGTTGTTATGGTTGCTATTATGCAAAGTGGTCGCCCCTTATTTGGCAGTGCTGCGTAACTAAATACCTCAATTTCCGCCAAAATAGCCTCTTAAATTGGTATCTTTGCTCATCTAAATGGCAAAACAAAAATTTTACGATACCGCAATAAAACCAGAACGGGCTGTTTTGGTGGGAATTATTACTCCCGGACAAAGCGATGCGCAAACTCGGGAGTACCTTGAGGAACTCGAGTTTTTGGTAGCAACGGCTGGTGGCGAAACCATCCATTCTTTTACCCAACGCATGCAACGGCCCGATCGGGCAACTTTTGTGGGTACAGGCAAGCTGGAGGAAATTAAGGCTTATATTAAAGCCGAAGAAATAGATATCGTGGTGTTTGACGATGAGCTTTCACCTTCTCAATTGCGCAACATTGAAAACGAGTTGCAAATCAAAATCCTAGATCGCAGTAATCTTATCCTCGATATTTTTGCCAAAAGGGCCCAAACATCGCAAGCGAAAACGCAGGTAGAATTGGCCCAATTGCAATACATGTTACCCCGATTAACTCGACTTTGGACTCACTTGGAGCGCCAAAAAGGGGGTATTGGTATGCGTGGTCCCGGTGAAACGCAAATTGAAACCGATAGACGTATTATTCTCAATAAAATCTCTTTGCTAAAAGAGCGTCTCGAAGAAATTGATAAGCAAAATGCCACACAGCGTAAAAATAGACATCAATTGGTTCGCGTGGCTTTGGTGGGCTATACCAACGTGGGTAAATCTACCATTATGAACATGCTCTCCAAATCGGAGGTGTTTGCAGAAAATAAATTATTTGCCACACTAGATACCACGGTACGCAAGGTGGTAATTGATAATTTACCTTTCTTACTTTCCGATACGGTGGGTTTTATTCGCAAATTGCCACATCATTTGGTGGAGTGTTTTAAATCGACTTTAGATGAAGTACGCGAAGCTGACATTTTGATTCACGTGGTTGATATTTCGCACCCTAATTTTGAAGATCACATGAATACGGTGAACGAAACACTCAAAGAATTGGGCGCCATTGATAAAGAAATAATCACGGTGTTTAATAAAATTGATGCCTATCAAAATCTCGAAAAAGAAGATGATGAACCGATAACCTTAGCCGATTTTGAGCATAGTTGGATGGCTAAAAACAGCAGTCCGGCTTTATTTATTTCGGCCACCAAAAAAGAAAATCTAGAGCAATTTAGAACGCTTTTATACGATCGCATAAAAACCATTCATACACAGCGATATCCTTTTGATAAGCTGTTATATTAATTATAAATTAGGCCTTTAATTGTGTTAACATGGAAAGTAAACGTCAACAGAAATTTGCCGGAGTTATTCAGCAAGATTTAGCCGAAATATTTCAACGGGAGGGTATGAACTTTTTACCCAATACCATGGTTACCATTACCAAGGTTCGGGTTACTCCCGATTTAGCCCTTGCTCGGGTATTTTTGAGTTTTTTTAATAGCGTTGATGCGACTGCTTCTTTGAGCACCGTGAAAGCACATGCCAGCGAAATTCGCTATAAATTGGGCGCCAAAATTAAAAACCAAGTGCGTGTTGTACCGCAGTTAGAGTTTTTTGTTGACGATACCAACGACTATGTAGAAAAAATGGATCAGCTTTTTGATCAAATAAGCAAAGAGCCCCGACAAGAAGATATTGATTAAAAAACAACAAACCTGTTATTTTTTGTGTTATGACTAAGAAATGCCTCCTTTTCATTGCCCTCATTAGCTCCATACGGGTAAACGCCCAAACCGGCATAGGTACCACCACGCCCGTAAACAAACTACAAATAGAAGCCACAACAGCAGACCCAGCTTCATCAGGATCTAGCGCAAATGGGAACCTTCGCTTAAGCGGATTAGGCGCATCGCATGTATTGGATTTTGGATTAAGCTCTTCCTCTACCTCTTCTTGGTTACAAGCCAGATCAAAATCAAATTATGCTACCTTGTATAATTTGGCATTTAATCCAATTGGAGGTATGGTGGGGATTGGAACTAGTTCACCATTAACCACATTAACGGTAGGTAATGCGGCAGGTACTATTGGAGGTGAAATTGCCTTAAATCCAACTTCTACTCAATATGAGGGAGGGCAACTTACGTTTAAAAAATCTCTGGTAGGAAGTACGGTGGATTGGACGATTGATCAATATGGATCTACCGCCGCTAATGCTCGATTTAGAATATTTAATGGTACAAGTGAAACTAATGGCTTGGCTATTTTAGAGAACGGAAATGTGGGTATAGGAAGTGTAAATCCGACCGCTAGATTAAACATTGTTGGTGGAGGTATTCGAATTGCCACTGGTTTTGGCAATACAACAAATAGGCCAGCAATTAACACAAGTACTATTGGAAGTTATGAAATTAGGGGTGTTGGCTCAACAACAGGCACCACTCAAACCGATGCTGGTGATGATGGTTTTTTAAGATTATCGGCAGGAGGTGGAACCAGCGCTAATACGCAATCTTCTATTGATATATCTGGCTTTTCTACCGTTTCCGATATGGGAAGCAACATTTTAATGAGAACTGCAGGAACGGAGCGCTTGAGAATTAATGCGAATGGGAAAATGGGCTTAGGAACATCAGCTCCAGGAACAACCCTGCATATTGAAAATGGAAATACATTTGGTACGCCAGCCATAACATCAAGCCCCAGTATTTATGTTTACAATACGAATAATGCATCGTCCGCAGCGCACTCAACTGTTAGCGTAAGAACAGCAGGTACTGGAAGTGGCAAACCCTATTACAGTTGGGATGTGAACGGTGCATTTGGTTACAGCTTGGGCATTAACAACCCAAGTGATCAGTTAATTTTAAATGCAAGTTGGGATTTTAATACCACTGCGGCTAATAATGCAATTATTATAAATAGATATGGTCAAGGTAGGGTGATTATTCCTGAACAAGGAGGAGCATATTCAACCGATTGGGTAAGTGGATGGGGTGGAGGTCTTTCCTCGTATGATATCCTTGCACAAAGTGTTAAAGCAAGTAATTTCTTAGCACGATCAGACAGAAGATTAAAAAATACAATTATTAATATTGATAGTTCAGCGGTCTCTAGGTTTTTAAATCTAAGACCTGTTACTTTTTATTGGAACCAGGACAAACCAAGAGATACTAATTTACAATACGGTTTAATTGCACAGGAGGTTGAAGTTTTGTTTCCTGAGTTAGTGACTGTAGGGGTAGATAGTATGCAAACCAAATCGGTAAACTATCAAGCATTGCATGCTTTATCCTTAAAAGTAATTCAGGCTCAGCAGGCTGAAATAGAGGAACTGAAGAAGAAGCAAGCGGACTTAGATAAACGATTATTGGTATTAGAAGCTAAATTAAAATGAAAAGATTAATTCTATTTTTTTTATTTATTTCTTTTGTTGCCGAGGCCCAAACCGGCATTGGTACCACTACGCCCGATGCTTCGGCAAAATTAGACATCAGTTCAACAACCAAAGGATTGTTAGCACCGAGAATGACGGCTGCCCAAAAAACTGCCATTTCATTACCTGCTACGGGTTTATTAGTGTATCAAACAGATGCGCCAACTGGTTTTTATGTAAATACGGGTACTTCAGCTTCTCCAGTTTGGTTGCGGATAAGTAACGATTGGACAAAATCGGGAAATGATATTAGCTATACAGCGGGGAACGTTTCCACAACCGGAAATTTAACAGGAGGCAATGCAAGCACGTCCACTATTTCTGGATTTGCAGCAAATGTTGTGTCCACTGCTGCCAACTATTCAATTACTGCGGCAGACAATGGTAAGGTAATTCAATCTACAAGTGCTTCTGCAATTACAATTACTGTTCCAACTGGATTGCCAACAGGTTTTAATTGTACTGTAATTCAAATGGGTGCGGGGCAAATTACTTTTTCGGGCACTTATTTAAATAGAACTGGCTTTACAAAAACGGCAAGCCAGTATGCTGTGGTAAGTATACTTCATTTGGGTAGTAATAGCATTATTCTTACAGGCGAAATGAGTAACTAACATGAAACAGGTTATCACGTTATTTTTACTTTCTTTTTTCTCCTTATATTCCACTGCTCAAATCGGATTGCCCATTCAACAATCTGTTTTACCTAAAAATAGTTTAGTGGTGAATTATGATTTTTCGAAATCGGCCACGTTCACAAGAGGAGGAACCACGGTTACAAATATTGCTGGAACCGCTTCTGGAAATGCAACTATCTATAATTCACCTATTTTCATGAATTCATTGGGATTTATTTCATTCAATGGGTCCAATCAATATCTGGCTACACCTAATCTGAAAACCTATTTCAAATCGGTGAATACTAGTGTTCAAAAAAGCTTTACCATTAGCTTTTGGTTTTACCCCATAACATCTACTGGTTTAGTAATTAGTGAGTTAGATTCACATACACCTAGTGGAGGTTGGCATGCATCCAACGTTGAAATAATTAATGGATATATCAAATATCGAATTTGGAATGGCCCGATTGTAACTTCGACAACATCGGTAAACCTAAATCAATGGTATCATATTGCCTTAGTATATGACGGCACTTCGGTAAAAGGATATTTGAACGGTGTTTTGCAAGGCACTCAGGCTGGTGAAAGAGAAATCCCAACATCAAATCAAATTTATGCCATTGGTGCAGGTGAAACTACCAATATGGGAACAGCCTCATATGGAAATTTTTCTTTGTCGCAATTTAAATTATATAATCTGCCCTTGACAGATAAAGATGTTTTAGTAGAGTACGAATCAAGGAAAGATGAGTTTGACTATACGATTCATAGTCCTTCAACAAATTCAAATCCTACATATTGGAGTATTTCTAGTGCATGGGCTGGTGAAACAACATTTAGCCAAGATCATTATACGCCTTGGTTGAACAATACTCGTTTAGGTTGGGCAGCCGGTGTAAATGATTTAAACCAATGGATTACATTAAATTATGATTCGCCAACCTATATTAAAGGTATTGTAATTCAAGGAAGAGCAAATAATGGCGGCCAATGGGTAAAAGCTGCTCATATTGAAACGAGTTTGACAGGAGCAGCACCCTGGACAAGAGTATTAACCAACAAAACATTAAATTCAAATTCTACAGACGATGCCCTTGCATTATTTGCAACACCGGTTTTTGCCAAATATGTTAGAGTGTTGCCAACTGATTGGAATAATCACATTACTATGCGAATGGGTTTATTAGTGAAGCCCAATACTTCCACATCTGATAATTTGGTACTGCATTATAATCCCAGCATGACAGAAAGTTATTCGGGAACTGGAACAAGTTTAATTGATTTGTCTGGGAATGGGTTAAATGGTACCATGAGTAATCTTAGCTATTCCAATCCTGCGTTTACGTTTAATGGAACAAATTCACAGGTAAGTATTCCGGACAATACAGCTTTGGAACCTGGAACAGGAAGTTGGACCATTGAAGTATGGTTTAAAAATGCGGGCACCACAGGAACTGTTATTGGAAAATATAATAATGGTGGTAATTCTGCCAATATTTCCTATGCTTTGCGCATAGCTGGGTCTAATGCAATTCGAGCAGATTTTAGTAATGGAACCACGGCACAAATTACAGACAACTATACTTTCACTGCGAATAACTGGGTTCAAATGGTGTATGTTTGGGATAAGACTAACAATAATATATATACCTATTCGAACGGAGTATTGAAACAAACCAAAGCCATTTCAATTACGGGCGGCATATTAAATGCAAGTACAAATTTGTTTTTGGGTTCGTATAATGGTGGAGAATATCCCCAATACTTTAACGGTCAAATGGGCATTGTAAGGCTGTATAAAAAAGCACTAAATGCTACCGAAGTGCTAGCTAATTATAATACGAATAAAGCCACTTATGGCTTATAAATACACTAAAATGAAACACCTTTTTTTTCTGCTTTTAATTTTAGCCCCCTTTCTAAAAGCTACTGCCCAAACGGGTATAGGTACCACCACACCCAATGCCTCTGCAAAGCTAGATGTGTATGCAACCAATAAAGGTTTCTTGCCTCCGCGGGTAACGCTTACTAGCGCAACAGATGCCTCCACCATAGACGCTCCTGCTGAAGGCTTATTGGTATATAACGTAGGCTCGGTTGGCTTGCAAGCTGGTTATTATTATTGGAATGGCGCCAGTTGGGCCACCATAGCTACCGCAAATGCCGTGGGGAATGGTGTAACTGCTTCTGACTTAGTAAAATTATATAATAAAGTTTATTCAACTGCGTCTGGTGATATTGCCCATGCCAATGGATATACCTTTACGGTGCCCGTTTCTGGAAAATATTTATTTGACTTTTCTTCTTCAGGCTATGTGAATCAAACTTCTTTCACCATGACATTTTCAGTCAGACAAGGTACGAGTGTATTGGCTTCCGATTTTCAAACATCAGCAAACAACAATATACACGTTGAATATAATGGGAAGCTTGAAGTTAATTTACAAGCGGGTACAAGCTATAATGTATATATAAATAGCACTGGGAGTAGAGATGCCGGAGATTACGATCGTGTATATTATAAACTGGTATCTGGCAATTTACCCGTAACCGGACAATCTGTGGATTATGCTCTGGCGTCCTTGTCAGCAAATCAATCTTTATCTGCTGCCGGAAATATTTTATTTAATACAATCTCCGGTACTGGCATTACATTAAGTAGTGGAGGCTTTAATTTGATAGCCAACAAAACGTATAAATTGGAGGCTGCTTTGGGGGGAACTTCCGGAGGTTATGCATATTATGGCTGGGTAGATAATACCAATACTTTAATTCCGGGTGGAAGTATTGGGGTAATTATGAAAGCGGGATCGGCTTTTACAGATGCCCCACAAGATAAAGCGGTAGTGTTTTATACGCCCACAACAAATACCACTATCTATTTAAGGGTATTAACCGTGAGTGGAGGTGTTATTGCTTTTGCGCCACCGGCCGCCAATAATTACTCCAGTACATGGGCCACCATTTCACAAATGGGCTCTTCGGCATTTGTAAACCCATGGATTTTAAGTGGAAACAATGTGTATAATACTACTGGCAAGGTGGGTATAGGCACCAATGCCCCCACCCAAACTTTAGACGTAACCGGAAATGTAAATGTAACAGGCAAAATTAACTTAACAGACCCATCAGGTAATGTACTTGTTAAGGCCGCTGCATTTGCAAATGCAGGCGTTGCTGTTACTTTAGGAGATATTCAGGTACAAATGTCTACAGGAGGTGCAAGGAGTTTACAAATAAGAACAACAGGAAGTAGTTTTACGGGGATGGTATCTGCCTATACAAGTTATTCAAATAGTGCCTTTACCCACTTTGCTGATGTGACACAAACCATTACTGGAACGTTTGCTTACATAGGCACCGCATGGGGATTTGCTACTGATGGTGATTTGGCGAATTATTTTGTTAGAGATACCACCAATCAACGGTTTTACAGAATTACGTTAATGGTGGGGCCTAGCTATTTTAACAACTTTATCTCCATTGAACGCTTGTTATAAACTCCAGGTTTTTCTAAAGTATGCTACCCATTCATGAAAAACATTCATAAAAAAATACGTCAACCGGTTAATTTTTACACCCACTTTGTGCCGGCTTTATTGGCCTTACCGGGGGCTTATATTTTATTTGCCCAATCAATTAGCGACATTCAGCAGTTTGCCGCTATCGTGTACGGCCTGTGCACAGTAGTATTATTTGGCATTAGCGCTACCTATCACGGCTACCCCAGTACCGAAAAAGAGATTCGGTTTTGGCAGAAATTTGATCATTGCTGCATTTACCTCATGATTGCTGGTTCGTATACCCCCACTATATTATTAGTGTTTGATGGCGGCTTACGTTGGACCATTTTTTCTGTGGTGTGGCTCATTGCCTTGGCTGGCTGTACCATTAAAATTTTTAACCGCCTACAAAACAAGGGCTTTTCCTTGGCCATTTATATTGGTATGGGTTTATTAATTGTGCCTTTATTAAATCAAATGTTATTAAAAGTGCCTCTAGAGGCTATTTTATGGCTCATGTTGGGCGGCGTTTTTTACCTTGCTGGAACCGTGTTTTACTACCAAGATAGAGCCTACCACAAATGGGTACACAGCCACGAAGTTTGGCATGTATTTGTAGTAGCCGGAGCGGCAAGCCACTATGTGTATAATTACGTGTATTTGTTTCAGCCGGGCTTAGCGTAGCAACTCTTCAATATCGGCCGCACTAAGCGATTTTTCGAAATGATCTTCGGTGGTTATAAGTGCTTGCGCCACTTTTTTCTTACGATCTTGTAGGGCTAAAATTTTCTCTTCCACCGTATTTTTGCTAATGAATTTATAAATAAACACGTTTTTTTGTTGCCCAATGCGGTGGGTGCGGTCAATGGCTTGTTGTTCAACCGCCGGGTTCCACCAAGGGTCTAGCATAAATACATAATCGGCTTCGGTAAGGTTTAAGCCTACGCCACCGGCTTTTAAAGAAATTAAAAACAACTGAATATCTTTTTCTTGTTTAAAGGAGTCCACCACTTCGCTGCGGTTTCGGGTTTGTCCATCTAAATACGCATAGCGAATTTGCTCTTTATCGAAATGCTTGCGGTAAATATCTAGCTGGCGCACAAACTGTGAAAACACCAGCACCTTGTGCCCATTGGCCAAAATATGATCGAGCGTATGAATCACGTTTTCAAACTTACCCGATTCACCTTCATAATCGGGCTGAATTAATTTTGGATGATTGGCAATTTGACGGAGTTTGGTTAAGCCTTGCAACACTTCCACTTGTTTTTTGGCCACCGTTCCATCGGCTATGCTTTGCATCAATTCGTTGCGGTAGCTCGATTTTATTTCTTCGTATATATTGGCTTGCTCAGCACTCATTTCGCAATAAAATACATGCTCAGTTTTGGGTGGCAATTCGGTAGCCACTTGGTCTTTGGTGCGGCGCAACACAAAAGGCTTAATAAGCGCTTGTAATTTTTGCGCTTTTTCTTCGTCTTTCTTTTTTTCAATGGGGTATACAAACTCTTCTTGGAAATAATGTTGCGAACCCAATAAGCCCGGGTTTATAAACGACATCTGTGTCCATAAATCGTTTACCGAATTCTCAATTGGGGTTCCACTTAAAATCAATCGGTTTTTAGATTTAAATTGACGAATAGCTTTAAACGCTTTTGAAGCCGCATTTTTAATGTTTTGGCTCTCATCTAAAATGATGTAGTGAAAATAAAATGCACTCAATAAATCGGCATCTACTCGGCTAATGCCATAAGTGCTCAACACTACATCGTATTGGCTAAACCTACTGATATCTTTATTGCGGACTGCACCGGTGTACACCAAAATCTTCAGTTTAGGCGCAAATTTGGCGGCCTCCCGCTCCCAATTGTAAATGAGGGAGGTGGGCATAATGATTAAGGAAGTGGGGCGTTCTTCTGGATGTTCTTCTTTTACTTGTTGAAGCAATGCCAAGGCCTGCACGGTTTTCCCCAAACCCATATCGTCGGCAAGACAACCACCAAAGCGGTATTCACTTAAAAAATTAAACCAATGGTAACCCGCCTCTTGGTAGGGGCGCAAGGTACCCTTAAAGCCTTTCGGCATGGCCACCGACTCAATGCCTTCGAAATGGGCCAACTTTTGCAATTTTCGGTCCATGCTAATGGCCGCCAATTCTGAGTTAGCAATTTCGTTTACCAAGCCCACATGGTGTTTTTTGAGTTTTAGCTCGTGTTTACCTTCGCTAAAGTGAAAGAGGTTGCTGTATTGGCTAAACCACTTTTCGGGAATGATGGCAATTTCACCCCCGGGCAACGTAAACTCTTTTATACGTTTTAAAATATGATTTTTTAGTGCCATGAACGGGATTTCGTAGGGGCCAAACCACACGGTGGCTTCAATATCAAACCAATCGTTGCTTTCTTTTACTTCTAAATTAATCCGGCTGCTTCCCAACACAAAGGTTTTATCGCCGCCACTTTGCTCTAACTCAAATCCTTGAAATACGAGCCAATCGTGGTGGGTATTAATCCATTCAATAGAGCTGGTGTTTTCTTCCTGCTTTGAGTTTACTTCTAGGTGTGCAAACAAACCACCCACGGGTCGCAACCCTTGTTCCACTAGTGCATCAATTTTGGTTTTTTCCCAGGTAAGCGATCGCTTTACCCGATGAAAAATAGTTTCTTCGCCTTGTTGTTCCATGCGCACTGATACCCGTTTACCCGTATCGGCCTGAAACACGTAATCTCCATATTTAAAATGCAATTGCAGTTGCGTAAAATCGCCTAATTGAACTACTTTGAGCACGGGCACCGCTTCGTAGCGTTCCGGAATAATGGAAAAGCCCTCGGCATACACATGGTGTTTTTCAATCAGCGGAGCCACAAATTTTTCGAAATAGGTTTTCTCCGAAGCTCTTGGGATGGCAATAAAGCGTTTGTTTAAAAAGGGCTGTAATTTTTTCCCTTCCATATCGTCTTCAAAAAAGTAGAGCATATTTTCTACCAAAAGCCAAGCCGGTTGGTTGCAAATTACTTGTGCATCTTTAAACATAAACTCAATGCGTTGCCCCTGGTATTTAATGGTTGGGAAATAGCGGGTTTCTGTTTCGTTGCGCCTAAAATGGAATAATACGGTTGCCCCTTCGCTGGCTAGCTGAATGCGTTTTTCTACCGGCCAGCCTTCTTTGCCCATGAGGTATAAAGGCTTGTTCCCTAGCAGGGCCAAGGCCTCCACCATTCTTTTTTCAATTTTGGGTCGGTACACTTCGAATAATTGAGGTGTAAATACTTTGGAGAAAAACTCTACGGGTCGGATGCTTTTTTTATAGTATTTCTTAATGAGATAGGTTTGCTCCATCTCCTCTAACAGTTTAATTAGCTGATAGTCGGTTTCATCCAATATGGAGGCAAACTCTTTGGCGGTATTGCTAAATAAACGTTGGTAGGTAAGCGAAAAACTTCCATTGGCATTTAATTGCACCACGTGGGGTTCAATTACATAGCCTAGGTATTCGTGTTTGCAGAGTGCATATACGAGTTTGCAGGGTTTATCGCTTTGTAGACGGAGCATGTAGACACAAAATTTTCAGAAGGTAACACTGAAAAAAATGTTAAATCTAAGCTATTTTACTCGGAAAGCAAAGTTTTTAGTGCTGAATTTCGCCTTCGAATACTAAGGTGGCGGGTCCTTCTAAAAACACCTCGGTAAAGGTGCTACCATCAAATGTAAAGCGCACATTGAGTGCACCCCCACGAACAGAAATGGGTGTATTGTGCGTACCTATTAGGCCTTTTTCTTTGGCCATAGCCAACGCTACGGCGGTAACGCCGGTACCACAAGCCAAGGTTTCATCTTCAACCCCACGCTCGTAGGTGCGTACTGCATAGCCTACAGCATCTTCTTCAATAAAATTCACATTGATACCCTTTTCGGCATAGGTGTTATTGTAGCGAATTGCTTTTCCGCAAGCATACACATCTAGCTGACTGAGGTTTTGTACCTGGCTTACAAAATGTGGAGAGCCGGTATTGAGTACCCAGGCTTCGCCATCTCTTTCTAGTACCGAAACATCAATCATTTGCAAACTTACCCAGCTTCCATCATCTCTACTATGGGCATAGTGAGGCCCATCGACTGCTAAAAAAGTAGTTTCATTGTTAATAATACCTAGTTTTTTGGCAAAAGCCACCGCACAACGCCCGCCATTGCCACACATGCTGCTCGGCTGACCATCGGCATTATAATACACCATTTCAAAATCAAAATCGGGGTGGCTTTGCAGTAAAATTAGGCCATCGGCACCTATTCCAAAACGGCGGTCGCATAGGCCTTGCACCCAGCTAGGCTTTTGGTGATTAATAGCACCCGACCGGTTGTCGAATACGACAAAATCGTTACCTGCACCTTGATATTTGTAAAAATGTAGCATGGTTATGAGTACACAAGATTACAAATTTATAGCCAAAAAAGAGTATTTGGAGTAAGGTTAGGTTTACTAAAACTAGCTTTAACATAATTTAACAATTTTATAGCGTTACAGCTATAGGAAATTAGCTGCTTCTGGTAGTAAATTTGACTCAATAAAATCAAACCGAAAGATGGATATGAAAAAATTTGGATTTATGTTACTTACCGCCTGCTTAGGTGGTGTAATTACCTTAGGTGCGTACAAATTGGTAGAAACAAAAATTACCGACAGCACTTCACTAGATGACAAGCAACAGACATTTTTTGCAAGCAACCCAAGCGGAGCACTTTCTTCAACAGGCAACCCCGATTTTACACAAGCCGCTGCTTTGGTTACGCCTGCAGTAGTGCACATTAAAACTACCTACTCCTCATCGAGCAGAAGCGGTGGAACTGACCCCTTTGACGATATGTTCCAAGATTTTTTTGGTCGCCGCATGCCACAACAACGTTCGCCACAAATGGCTTCCGGCTCTGGAGTTATTTTATCGGAAGATGGTTACATTGTTACCAACAACCACGTGGTAGAAAACGCCGATAAAATTGAAGTGGTGTTAAACGATAAGCGTTCATTTTTGGCTAAGGTTATAGGCCGCGATGCGAATACCGATTTGGCTCTCCTTAAAGTAACTGCTAAAGGCTTACCCAGTGTAAATATGGGTAATTCAGACGATGTGCGTGTAGGCGAATGGGTATTGGCTGTGGGCAATCCATTTAATTTAACTTCTACGGTTACAGCAGGTATTGTGAGCGCCAAAGCTCGTGCCATTGGTATTTTAGGCGATGGGCAAGATCCAGCGATTTCAAAAAGTCGTCCCATCGAATCCTTTATACAAACCGATGCTGCCATTAACCGAGGGAATAGCGGAGGCGCCTTAGTAAATACCAACGGAGAATTGATTGGTATTAATGCGGCTATTGCTTCGCAAACTGGCAATTACGAGGGCTACGGTTTTGCTATTCCGGTAAACTTAGCGAAGAAAATTTTAGATGATTTCCAAAAATTTGGCTCCGTACAACGTGGCTTTTTGGGTATACAAATAGGTGAAGTAGATGCCGAGTTGGCAGAGAAAAAAGGTTTAAAATCTACCCAAGGTGTATATGTAGATAAAGTAGTAGATGGTGGCGCTGCCCAAGCTGCCGGTGTGAAAGAGGGAGATGTAATTATTAAACTCGATAACGTAGCGGTAAATGCCTCTTCAGAATTACAAGAACAGGTTGGCCGTCACCGCCCGGGGGATAAAATTGCTATTTCTTTGGTGCGCAATGGCGTAGAAAAAACGTTAACTGCCGTGCTAAAAGCTGATGAAGGCGCAAAGCTTGCTTCTTCAAAATCTGCCGAAGAAGTGTTTAATAAATTGGGTGCCAGTTTTGCCCCTATTTCTGAAAGTGCCAAAAAGAAATTTGGACTTAATGCTGGATTAATTGTTTCCGAAGTACGCAATGGCGGCCTGTTTGATCAAGTTGGCTTGCCTAAGGGAACCATTATTACTGCGGTAAATGGTAAAACTGTTGCCAAAGTAGATGATTTAGACGAAGCGCTCGGCAATCGCAAAAACGATATGTTGCAAATAACCGGTATTGCTCCGGATGGTGCACGTATAAATTATACCTTCCAGGTACGTTAAGTACCCTTTACAAAGAAGCCCTCCCGAATTTCGGGAGGGCTTCTTTTATACACCAAACTGCCGCAAATGGTGGTCTAGGTGTTTGTAAAGTAAATTATTCCATTCTATTGCTGAAAGCATACCCAAACTTTGGTGTTTTTGTTTTACCAAATCATCAGCTCCTAATTGCTGGCACTTGTGAATGTAGTTTAATAAACGTTTTTGTTCCTTCTCAAAGTCTTTATCATCGGCCATAATAAAAAAGGGAGCCGTTGGTAAGGATTGTTTGTACGGAACTTCGTTTACCATACTCTTTTTGAATACATAGCGCATCAAAAATTTTATGATACCAGAAATCCGATCGTTTCTCTCCCCAAAAATTTGCGCATAGGGTATGCAGCAGTGTGCTAACATTTGGGCTACATTCATTTTACCCCAATTGGCCGAACTAAGCTTGCTTAGTTTTCCAATACGTTGCGCTAGCGCCTCAACAGTTTTTTGTTCAAAAAGAGAAGGGTATGCCATATCGGTTTATTTTTATACTTAAAGTTACGCAGCCGCTTTCTTAATCGCAAAAACGCCCATTCCTAATACTTTAGTATGCCCCCTTTTGCAGCACTTGATTAGAATCGTTCTAAATAAAAAAAATCTTAAAATGAGCTACTCTAATCTTTATTTTTTTGCTTTTTATTAGATACTTTTGAACACCAAAAAACTTAAAAAAACCGTAATGAGTACTTTCGCAAAAACATTCTCATCGTCATTAGGAAAGAAATTGATTATGGCTCTTACAGGCCTATTCCTTTGCACCTTCTTGGTGGTCCACCTCATCGGAAATATCCAACTATTTAAAGCAGATGGCGGCAAGGCTTTTAATGAGTACGCTTATTTTATGACGCATTTTCCGCCCATTAAAATTGTGTCGTACTTATTGTACACCTCCATTGTGGTACATGCCCTATACGCTTTAATACTCACTATTGGCAATCGTAAAGCACGTAAGGTGCCCTATGGTGCCTATAAAGGATCGGCTAACAGCCCATGGACTTCTCGTAATATGGGAATTTTGGGTACGGTTTTGCTTATTTTTATTAGTGTGCACATGTCCAATTTTTGGTATGAATACCACTGGGGTAAAGTGCCTTATGTGGAGTACCGTACCGATTTAAATACGTTACAAACTACGCAACGCGAATTGCCCGCTGCCGAGTTTAAAGAGTATGTGAAATACCAAGAACAAGGAGTAGAAATTATTAAAGCCAAAGATTTGTATGCCACTACCGCCTTTGCATTTAAAAATTGCTGGTTGGTGGCTTTATACCTTTTAGGCATGGCCGCACTTTCTTTCCATTTAATTCACGGTTTTCAAAGTGCGTTTCAAACCTTTGGTTGGAACCACAAAAAATTTATGCCCTTAATTAAGTGTATTGGCGTTTGGGGCTTTGGTGTTTTAATACCATTAGCCTTTGCTGCCATGCCACTTTATTTTTTCTTTTGTAAATAAGCTATACACTACGGTTTAACCGCTAAAAAATACGTTCTGACATGAAGTTAGATGCCAAAATTCCAGAAGGACCATTAGCCGAAAAATGGTCGAAACACAAGTTTAACCTAAAATTGGTAAACCCATCCAATAAACGGAAATACACCGTTATTGTAGTGGGAACCGGTTTGGCAGGGTCTTCTGCGGCCGCTTCCTTAGCCGAATTAGGCTACAATGTAAAAGCATTCTGTTACCAAGATTCTCCACGTAGAGCACACTCTATTGCTGCTCAAGGGGGTATTAATGCCGCAAAGAATTACCGCAACGATGGAGATAGCGTGCAACGTTTGTTTTACGACACCATTAAAGGTGGCGATTACCGTGCTCGTGAAGGAAACGTATACCGCTTGGCCGAAGTTTCGGTAAATATTATTGACCAGTGTGTGGCACAAGGCGTTCCTTTTGCCCGCGAATACGGTGGCTTGTTAGATAACCGTTCGTTTGGTGGTGCGCAAGTTTCTCGTACGTTTTACGCTCGTGGCCAAACCGGACAGCAGTTATTATTAGGCGCTTACTCGGCCCTTAACCGCCAAATACACGAAGGCAAAGTGGAGATGTTTAGTCGTCATGAAATGCTGGATGTAGTAACCGTTGATGGCAAAGCCCAAGGAATTATTGCCCGTAACTTGGTTACTGGCGAAATCGAAACACACGCTGCCCATGCGGTATTGTTGTGTACCGGTGGTTACGGAAACGTATATTACCTATCTACCAACGCCATGGGCTGTAACGTAACGGCTGCTTGGAGAGCGCACAAACGTGGTGCTTTTTTTAGTAACCCTTGCTTTACCCAAATTCACCCCACTTGTATCCCCGTATCGGGCGATCATCAATCGAAACTGACCTTGATGTCAGAATCCTTGCGTAACGATGGACGTGTATGGGTACCTAAAACCAAAGAATTAGCCGCACAAATCCGTGAAGGCAAAATTAAAGCAACTGATCTTAAAGAAGACGAACGCGATTATTTTTTAGAACGCAAATATCCATCATTTGGTAACCTGGTTCCACGTGATGTGGCTTCTCGTAATGCCAAAGAAATGGTTGATGAAGGAAAAGGTGTGGGTACTTCCGGCGTTGCCGTATACCTCGATTTTGCCGATGCCATTAGCCGTTTAGGCGAAGATGCCGTACGTGCGAAATACGGAAACCTGTTTGATATGTATTATCAAATCACCGATGAAAATCCGTACAAACAACCCATGCGTATTTACCCAGCGGTACACTATACCATGGGCGGTTTATGGGTTGATTATAATTTACAAACCACCGTACCAGGTTTGTATGCCTTGGGCGAAGCCAATTTCTCCGACCACGGTGCAAACCGTTTAGGAGCCTCTGCCTTAATGCAAGGCTTGGCCGATGGTTATTTTGTGATTCCGTACACTTTGGGCGATTATTTAGCTACCATTGGTCCAAAAGCAATAGATGTAAATCATCCGGCTTTTGCGGAAACCAAGAAAGCGGTAGAAGAACGTTTACAAAAATTATTATCCCTCAAAGGAAATAAAACGGTAGACGAATACCACCGCGAATTGGGTAAAATTATGTGGGAATACTGCGGTATGTCCCGTTCTGAAGAAGGCTTGAAAAAAGCCAAAAAACTCATCCAAGATTTAAAAACCGATTTCTGGAAAAATGCGATTGTGTTGGGTTCTAACGAAGAGTTTAACATGTCTTTAGAAAAAGCCGGTCGTGTAGCCGACTTTATTGAATTGGGTGAATTGATGATTGATGATGCCTTAGATCGCAACGAATCCTGTGGTGGCCACTTCCGTGTAGAAAGCCAAACTGAAGAAGGTGAAGCACTGCGTGACGATGAAAAATTTGCTTACGTAGCCGCTTGGCAATATACCGGTGAGAACAAGCCAGAAGCTTTACACAAGGAAGACCTGAATTTTGAAAACGTAAAACTCTCTCAGCGGAGTTATAAATAGTTTATTATGAGTGGAAATATGAATTTAACACTTAAAGTTTGGCGTCAGCCAAACGGAAATACCAAGGGTACTTTTGTAACCTATCCGGCACCAGGCATTTCTCCCGACATGTCGTTTTTAGAAATGTTGGATGTGGTAAACGAAGGCTTGGTGAAAAAAGGCGAAGACCCCATTCACTTCGATCACGATTGCCGTGAAGGAATTTGTGGGATGTGCTCTTTGCACATCAATGGCCGTCCGCACGGACCTAAACAAGCCATTACTACCTGCCAATTGCACATGCGTAGTTTTCACGATGGCGAAACCATTGTGATTGAACCATGGAGAGCATCGGCATTTCCGGTAATTAAAGATTTGGCCGTAGACCGTTCGGCTTTCGATCGCATTCAGCATGCAGGTGGTTTCGTATCGGTAAATACCGGTGGGGTACCCGATGCCAATGCTATTGCCATTCCAAAACCAGTGGCCGATGAGGCTTTCAATTCTGCTACTTGTATTGGTTGCGGAGCCTGTGTGGCGGCTTGTAAAAATGCTTCGGCTATGCTGTTTGTATCGGCAAAAGTTTCACAATTAGCCCTATTGCCGCAAGGTCAGCCAGAGCGTTACCAACGTGCACAAGCCATGGTTAACCAAATGGATACTGAAGGTTTTGGTAGCTGTACCAATACCGGTGCTTGTGAAGCCGAGTGCCCGAAAGAGATTAAGATTACCAATATCGCCCGCATGAACCGCGATTATTTTACGGCTAATTTCTTTAAAGAAGAGGCCTAAACAAATTTAGGAACTACAAAAAAGCCCTCCCGAATTACGGGAGGGCTTTTTTAATAATTTGGTCACTTATTTTTTGAGTGTAATCTGAATTACTCCGTTTTTTCCGGCTTTGCCATAAGCTTTCACTGCACTTTCCCCCTTTAATACACTAATAGACTCAATGGCGTTTGGATTGATGGTGTTCATATCGAATCCTGCTTCAATTAACTTTCCATCAATAACGGTTAGTGGTTTATTGCTGTCTGATTGATAGCCTTTTTTAGTATTAGGTTTAATAACAATAACCCCTTCTTTTAGCTTTTCGCCCTCGACCCATTTTCTAAATTCAGCATTCTGTTGCGTTGCTGAAGAATCTCCAATAGCCGTGGCAGGTTTTAAATTAATAACCATTGCTTTGCCCTTGATATCAATGGTACGAATAGAATTTTTATCTATTTTTTTTAATTCTGCTACGCTAATCTCCTTTCCATTTACGATATAAATAAGGTTATCATCGCCTTTAATTCCCAATTTAAGAGCTTTTTTGGGGGCTTCCGGTTTTGGAGGATTTGGTGGAATCGGTGGGGTAGGAATGGTGTCTGTTAATACACTTTTTGCAATTTGTTGTGTAGTTTGCTTGCTCACAAATGCCGAGGATAACACGAGCATGCCTAAAAATAGTGGAGCAATAAGACCATATTTCAATAAGGTCACTTTTTTCGATTTGTCTTTTTGTAACATCATAATGCGTTGTTTAAGTATTGATTGATTAAAAAATGAATTCGTTAGTTCTTGCGGTTTTACTCCAAAGTTTTCGTGAAAGAGTAGCAGTGCATAGTCTGATTTTTTGGAAAGTGTTTCGCTTGCCGCTTCATCGGCAATGTATTCGTGTATTTTTCTGATTTCGTTTTGGAAGAGGTAGGCTATCGGATTGAACCAATTGATGATGGTATTCAACTCAAAAAAAAGAATATCGGCCGAATGCAACTGCTGAGCATGTACTTGCTCATGTACCATAATGGCCTCACGACCTTCGAGATTATCATCTACGGCAATGTATCCGAAAAAAGAACAGGCTTGTATTTCACCTTGCGGATTTTTTACCCAGCGGTATGCTCTCGTGAGTCGGTAGGCTAGTCTAATAACTAAAATTCCGACCACGGTAAAATACACCCAACTTAGTACTTCGCCTATGTTAATTTGTTCAATTTCGGGTTGTGCTTTCAGAAATAGTTCATATGCTTCTGAATTGAATTGTTGAACAACCTGCTGTACTTTTTTGGGTGCAAACCAATCTTTTAGCCAATCTGATTGCAGTACCGGGATGCCAAAGGAAAGTAAAGTGGTCCCGATTAAGTAAAATCTATTTTGGGTAAAGAATGTTTCTTTGCTCAACACGAGGCGGTAAAATGCATAAAATGCAAGCAAGTAAAAGTTTACCTGCAAGAGATAGATTAATCCGTTCATGGCTTTTGGGTTTTCAATTTTTCAATCAGTTTTAAAATCTCATCGGCTTCTTTTACGTCAATTTTATTCTTGTTTACAAAAAAAGAAAACATGCTCTCTACCGAACTGCCAAAATAATTGGATAAGAGTTTTTCTGTAGCAAAGCTTTTATAGCTTTCTTTACTAATGGCCGGAGCATAGCGGTGACTTTTACCAAAGGCTTGGTGTTGCACAAATCCTTTAGTTTCTAAAATTCGAATAATGGTAGAAACCGTATTGTAAGCCGGTTTTGGTTCGGGTAGTTCATCAATCACTTCTTTTACGAAAGCGGAATTGAGCTTCCACAATACCTGCATAATTTGTTCTTCTGCTTTGGTTAGTTCTTTTACTTCCATGTTTAGTAGTTTAAAATCTATACCCAAAGCTATAACTAATTATTTAGTTATACAACTATTTTTTTAGTTGAAAAAATATTGGGCGATAAAATGCGTATATTTAAGTATGAACATAGCCTTCCACGGAGCTGCCCGTACCGTTACTGGTAGTAAGCACTTAGTAACCCTCGATAATCAAACCCAAATATTATTAGACTGTGGCATGTTTCAGGGCAGAGGCGCTTCTACCGATGAGTGGAACAAACACTTTGGTTTTAACCCAGCCGAGGTGTCGTACGTGATACTTTCGCATGCGCACATCGATCACTCGGGTTTATTGCCCAAACTAGTTGCCGAAGGTTTTAAAGGCCCTATATTTTGTACCGCGGCTACGCTCGATTTGGTACGAATCTTATTATTAGACTCGGCCAAAATACAAGAGCAAGATGCCTTTTATGAAAACAAACGTAGGGCCAGAGAGCATGAAGAATTAGTAAAACCCCTATACGAGGAAGAAGACGTAGAAAAAACCCTTAGTCGGTTTAAGGTGGTGCCTTACGATAGCCCCACGGCAATAGATGAAAACATCATCGTATACTTTACCGATGCAGGTCATATTTTGGGCAGTGCCGCCGTTCATTTATCCATCACCGAAAACAATAAAACCACCCGACTTACTTTTAGTGGCGACGTAGGTCGCTACGGCGATTTACTCTTGCGGGCTCCGCAAACATTCCCGCAGGCCGATTATATTTTAATCGAATCTACCTACGGCGATCGTTTACACCAAGAGGTAATACCACCCGAAGAAGCGTTGCGCCAAATTATCGAAGAAACCTGTATCAAGCATGGTGGAAAAGTGGTAATACCCGCATTTAGTGTTGGTCGAACGCAAGAATTGCTGTATGCGCTCAATGCCTTAGAAGTTGACGGGAAATTGCCCGATGTGCCTTATTATGTAGATAGTCCACTATCTTCTAAAGCTACGGCGGTAATTAAAAGCCACCCCGAAGTATATAACCGTGGCGTGAAAGAACTCATGAAAAAAGATCACGATCCATTTGATTTTAAAGGCCTGGTATTTATTGAAGATGTACAAGATTCTATTGCCTTAAATGACGATAAAACCCCTTGCGTTATTATTTCCGCTTCGGGCATGGCCGATGCTGGACGGGTGAAACACCACATTCGCAATACCATAGACAACCCGAACAATACCATTTTAATTGCCGGTTATTGCGAACCCCGGTCTTTGGGTGGCCGATTGGTTTCTGGACAGCCCTTTGTACGTATTTTTGGCGAAGAACATGTGGTTAAAGCCCAGGTTAAAGAGATTAAATCGATGAGTGCGCATGGTGATCGAGACGATTTATTAGGCTTTTTATCGTGTCAAAATCCGGCACTGGTAAAAAAACTATTCATTGTCCACGGCGAATACGAATCGCAAATCAACTTTAAAGCTACACTAGAAGCCGAAGGATTCCAATCGGTAGAAATACCCGATATGCACCAATCGCTTGAGTTGGTTTAAGCATAAAAAAAGAGGCCCGAAAATCGGGCCTCTTTTTTTACGTGGTTTTTATTTTTAGTTCTGACGGGCCGGTGCTGGTGTAGGCAAAGGCTTACGAGGCAACAAATCGGCACGTTGTGCACTGTGGTAAACAAAAGAAGCCACAATGGTAGCTGCTTGTTTTAAATCGGCTTCAATTAAGCGATCGTAGGTATCCATATTGGTGTGGTGGGTACGGGTATTGTACTCAATACCATCTTGTATAAATTGGAATCCTGGAATTCCCACTGCATCAAAAGAAAGGTGATCGGTACCACCGGTATTTCTTGGAGTTAAGGTTGTAGCGCCTAAATCGGCAAAAGGGGCCAACCATGATTTAAAGATAGGCGAAATGGCCTCGTTTCCTTGTAAATATACCCCTCTAATTTTTCCGGTTCCATTATCTAAATTATAATAGGCCGAAACTTTTGCTTGCTCTGGCGTTAAAACCATGGTTTTTGGATCGCCAAAATGTTTTAAAACATAATTTCTAGAGCCGTATAAACCTTGCTCTTCGGCACTCCATAAAGCCATACGAATGGTACGTTTTGGTTTAAAGCCAATAGATTTAAGGATACGCATGGCTTCCATCATTACGGCAGAACCTGCAGCATTATCGGTAGCGCCAGTAGCAGCATGCCATGAATCTAAGTGGGCACCAATCATTACGACTTGGTCTTTTAATTTTTTATCGGTACCCGGAATTTCGGCTACTACATTATAACCAGTTAAATCAGAATCAACAAAACGGGTTTGGATATCCGCTTCAATTTCCACTTTTTGCCCAGCTTTTACCAAGCGTAACAAGCGTAAATAATCTTCTTGCGACATTTCTACTTCAGGTGCAACCGCTTTTGCATCGGCAGCGTAGGAAGCACCATTGCTGGTAAAGAAAGTGCCGTGAGTACCACGTCCGTTGCTCAGTATTAAGCCCACATTTTCTTGAATTAATAGGTCGTTTATTTGGCTGCGTAAAGCACGTTGTTTACGCATGGCTTCCATGGCTGCAGGAGCTGGTCCGCCAGCATTTGGGCTTCTTGGAGCAGCAGGCTCGGTCATTTTAGCCAACTCTTCATCGGTATAGCGGCTACCATCCGATTTAAAACTAGTGGTTATGGCAGTGTTTACATCAAAAATAATAATCTTACCAGCCAAGGTGCCTTTGTACTTAGCCAAATCGGCAACAGAATCTGCTTTTACTAAAACTACTTCAGCTTTAATTGGGCCCTTGGTACTTGGAGTCCATGCCTTAGGCGAAGCAATAAGTGCGTGGTAATATGGAGCACTCATAGCAAAATAGCTTTTTTGCACTTCCCAACCTCGGCCAAAGGTACCCCACGGCTCTAAGGCTACATTTTGTAAGCCCCAGGTTTTTAGGGTAGCTGCAGCCCATTCCTCGGCTCTTTTTAAACCGGGGGAATTCGCTAATCGTGGTCCAGCTACATCGGTTAGGTAAAAGGCCGTTTGCATTACCTGCGATTTATTAAGGCCTTCTTCTTTAATTTTTTGGATAGCAGTTTGGTCTACTGCTTCTTCTTGAGCTAGTGCGCTGGTGGCGAAACCTAAAGCAAGAATAATGGAAAATATAACTGTTTTTTTCATGTTGTTTTGGGTTGTTGTTAAACAAACTTATTATTAATTCTGATTTTTTAGGCACTCCTTTGTATAACATTTTTAGTATAAAGCTTGATTTTAGCCGAAATAAAATTAAGTTTAAGCTTGTAATTCGATTTTTGCTTATGAAAAAGACTCTAATTTGTTTCTTGATGCTAGCTACTGCCGTGGTAAAAGCACAACCTACAAGTGTTAAAAAAGATAGCGTGGTTCAGGTGATGCTTGAAGAAGTATCTGCCAAAAATATAGAAGCCACCGTGCGAAAATTAGTTTCTTTTCAAACACGGCATACGCTGAGCGATACCCTGAGCACAAAAACGGGTATTGGTGCAGCTCGTAATTGGATAAAAGCTGAATTTGAAAAATACGCCAAAGAATCGGGTGGGCGCTTGCAGGTAAGTTTTGATACGTTTACCCAAGCAGCAGATGGCAGAAGGGTAACGGTGCCCACCGTATTAAAAAATGTATTAGCCATTTTGCCCGGAACGGATCCTTTAGATACTCGGGTATTCATTGTTTCGGGGCATTATGATTCTAGAGCTTCGGATGTGCTAGACGCCCAAATTGCTGCACCCGGCGCTAACGACGATGCTTCGGGTACTGCTGTTGCCATGGAATTGGCACGTGTAATGAGTAAAAAGCAGTTCAATTGTACCCTCATTTTTGTGGCCATGGTGGGCGAAGAGCAAGGTTTGTACGGTGCTACCAATTTGGCAAAACGGGCAAAAGAAGAAAAATGGAATGTAGCCGGGATGATTACCAACGATATTGTGGGCAATACCTATGGCATAGAAACCGATTTAAAAGATAACCGCAGTGTCCGCATTTTTAGTGAAGGAGTTTCGCAGGCAGAAACTGCCGCTCAGGGAACCTTACGTACCAGTATTGGTTCTGAGAACGATGGTTTTGCCCGTCAATTTGCCCGCTATTGCAAAGAGGTGGGAGAACGCTATGTAGATCAATTGGATGTGAAACTCATTTTTAGAAGAGACCGCTATTTACGTGGCGGCGATCATACGCCTTTTTCTCAGCAAGGTTTTGCGGCCATACGGGTTACCGAAATGAATGAGAATTTTAATCGGCAGCACCAAAACGTTCGCCAAGAGAAAGGGGTAGATTTTGGCGATACCCCCGATTTTGTAGATTATACCTATACTCAAAAAGTGGTCCGTATGAATTTAGCCGCTTTGGCCAATTTGGCATTAGCGCCCCAAGAGCCGCAGCAAGTTAAAATACTAACTACCGAACTTACCAATAAAACAAGTTTGAAATGGATAGCCCCTTCAGGAGAAAAACCGTTGGGATATTATGTGGTAATGAGAGAAACGAGTAGCCCCATTTGGGAGCGCAAGTTTTTTGTAAGCGATACCCAAGCTACTTTCAACTACTCTAAAGACAACTACATTTTCGGTGTACAAGCTGTAGATGCGGACGGGCACGAAAGTTTGGTGGTTTTGCCTTTGCCAGGCAGATAGACTATTTCCAGCTAAATAAAGCGTATACAGATTTAACCAATACTTCAGTAGAGGGCATTTGGAAATGAATGCTAGCGCTGTATTTTTCCATTGGAATTTGTATATCGCTTTGCGTAGCTAAGTACACAACACCCACTAAAACAGGAATTAATACCAAGATAAAAGGAGAAATAGCAGCTTTTTTATTTTTCATGGCGCAATTTTTTACAAATAACGGGTATTTTCTGCAAATAGTATTGTTAAAAAATGTAAAATTATAGATAGCCTATAAACCGTAGGTGTTTCTGAGCACCCCGAAGTTTGTTGTAATTTCGGCACTGCTTAGGGCCCGGTTGTATACCCTCATGCTGTAATAGGTGCCCGGACAAGCATCGGAGAAGCTGGTTCCATCGTTCAAGTGCCGGGCGCCAAAGTACAAACCGCTGGTGCTAACTCCGCCACTAGGAGCGCTAAACGTGCCACTATACACACTTGTTCCATTTTTGTAAATGGTAAGAGAGGTTCCACTTACCACATAGTCCCAAATATTGATGCTGCCTATGCCACTGATGTTGTAAAAAGCGGTTGCAGTGGGGCTACCTACGGCTAAGTTTGTGCTACTACCCAAATAGGCCAAGTAGCCTTTACTAGCAAACCAATTCTCGTTCCCCCAAACGGTTGCCCAATAGCTACTCGGGTTTAAGCTACATGCCATACTTAGGGTAAAGCTGGTCCCTAAATTATAACTCGTTTTAATGTAACTAGCTGTGTTGGTAGTAATTCCACCGCCACTGGTACTCACATAACTGGTGGTGCCGGTAACCGTACCATGGTTTCCATTGCCGCTAATGTCTGTCCATGCTGTGCCAGATGAACTTGAAGGTGCAAGCGCTAAATTCATCATTAAGCCAGAGGAAACAATTTCGGCAAACCGCAGTTTAGTAGCGTTGTAGTTTTGCAATACCTCGGTTGCTGTGAGTGCCTTGGTGTAAAATCGGCTAATGGCGATGTTCCCATTGAGTGGATAACTGCCAATAGCATCGAAATCGCCCATAATGTAGGATGCTGTGGTGGAGGTGTTGCTAGAACTGAACGTTCCACTAGTCTCCAATACGCCATTACGGTAAAGCCTTGCGGTGGTTCCATCGTACACTCCGGTAAAATGATACCAAACTCCAGCGCTAAGGTTATTAGTACCTGTGATAGATTGGGCGGCATTAATTTCCCAACGTAGCCCCGCTCCATTGGCTTTCCATAAATTAATATATTTTAAATTACCTTCGTTATTGAATGAAACAAGGCCTTGGTTACCGCTAATGGAGTTAAATTTTACTACTATTTCTACCGTAAAGCCTGTTGAATAAGAAAACGTGGTACTTGTACTAACCCCTCTGTCGTTTACGCCGTCAAAAGTCATCATGCCACCATAGCTCGATGAAAAAACCGGTCCGTTGGTGAGTGTGGCATTGGCGTTTGTCTTTAAATCTTTCCAGGTGGTACCCGAACGGGGGTAAGAATTGGTGTTACCGGCATCGTAATGCAGCGCTAAATTATCGCTTACAATATTGGGAATGGTGGTTCCTCCTACAGAGGTGTTAACCCGTGAATAAACCCCATAATAGGCGGGCATAACCTGAGCGCCGATTGTCCCTATAAAACTAAGCTTTAGGGCTATCAGTAAACTAAATTTTAGTCGATAGAACTGACAGGGGCGCATGTTGCTAGGATACACTGTTGTTAATTAACAGCCGAAAGCGCTTTTAATTTTCTCCAAATAGTCTAGTTTCTCCCAGGTAAATAATTCCACCTCAAGGGTTTTGCTTTCGCCATTGGCGCCAATAAAGGTTTTACGTACGGTTTCATTTTTACGTCCCATGTGGCCATATGCAGCAGTTTCTGCATACATGGGGGTTCGTAATTTTAAACGGGTTTCAATGCCATAAGGGGTCATATCAAAAATCTCCTCCACTTTCT
This sequence comes from Sphingobacteriaceae bacterium, assembly GCA_044239195.1. Taxonomy (GTDB): domain Bacteria; phylum Bacteroidota; class Bacteroidia; order Sphingobacteriales; family Sphingobacteriaceae; genus JAIPAN01. Next base: position 26,731 of record JBIIBV010000012.1, read on the forward strand.
TAGCAATTTCGCCATCGCTTAGGGCCACTTTGGCGGTGCCGTTGGTGTTTACATAAATGCCCATGGGGTTTTTTACACCAATAGCGTAGGATACTTGAACCAATACCTCATCGCATACGCCTGCTGCCACTAAATTTTTAGCAATGTGTCGAGTGGCGTAGGCCGCAGAGCGATCTACTTTCGATGGATCTTTTCCGGAAAATGCGCCACCACCGTGGGCACCCTTACCACCATAGGTATCTACAATAATTTTGCGGCCGGTTAAGCCAGTATCGCCGTGTGGGCCACCAATTACAAATTTGCCGGTTGGGTTTATATGGTAGATAATTTTATCGGTAAATAAGGCTTGAAGCTCTGGTTTCAGATGTTTTTTTACTCTTGGAATTAATATATTGATGATGTCTTTTTTGATTTGCTCTTGCATGGCTTTCTCTTCTGCAAAATCATCGTGTTGAGTAGATATCACAATGGCATCAATGCGAACGGGTTTGTGATCGTCGCTATACTCAATGGTTACTTGCGATTTTGCATCGGGGCGCAAATAGCTAATTTCTTTTCCTTCTCTGCGTAGGGCTGCTAATTCAATTAATAGTTTGTGCGACAAATCGAGTGCCAATGGCATGTAATTGTCGGTTTCATTAGTAGCATAACCAAACATCATGCCTTGGTCGCCGGCACCTTGATCTTGTTTGTTTTGGCGCTCAACGCCTTGGTTTATATCGCCGGATTGCTCGTGAATGGCCGATAAGATCCCGCATGAGTTTGCCTCAAACATGTATTCCGATTTGGTATATCCGATTTTTCGGATGACTTCTCGGGTAATTTTTTGAACATCTAAATAGGTACTCGATTTTACCTCACCAGCTAAAATTACCTGGCCGGTAGTAACCAAAGTTTCGCAGGCTACCTTCGAATCGGCATCCCAGGCTAAAAAATTATCAATTAAAGCATCTGATATTTGATCCGCTACTTTGTCTGGGTGACCTTCTGATACAGATTCTGATGTAAATAAATAAGGCATGTTTTTCTGGTTTAAACGTCTTTATTGTTTTAAAGCAGAAAATGGAGGGTTAAATAGGTTGAAAAACCTTGGGGTTTTAGCAATTTTTTAACGTGGTTGCAAGCAACTCAAATCGATCCACTTTTTGCATCACAAAAGTACAACAATTTTTAAATTCTTAAATATTTGGCCTTAATTTGTCTAGAATTAATAAATCAACTCTTTGAGCAAGCAATTACTTTTCCTCATCAATCCTATAGCTGGCGGTAAATCTAAAACCCGAATACCCGGGCTGATACGGGAGCACTTAGATGCTAGTAAATTTGACTATCGGTATCGCTTTACCGAGTATGTGGGTCATGCCCGTGAATTGGCTAAGGAAGCTATTGAGGATGGAGTAGATGTAGTGGTAGCCGTGGGAGGCGATGGCACCATTAATGAGGTGGCTTCTTCTTTGGTGGGTAGCCCCGTATATATGGGTATTGTGCCTATGGGTTCGGGCAATGGCTTGGCAACGGCTTTAGGTATTTCGCTTCATCCGGCAAAAGCCATTCAGCAATTAAACACCTCTTCGGCGCATTTGGTAGATTCGGCTAGTATTAACGGTCACCCTATTTTTAATGTAAGTGGTATGGGTTTTGATGCCGAAATAAGTGCGCTTTTTGCTAAAGAAACCAATAGGGGTTTGTGGGGTTATGTTAAAAATACGCTTTCGGCCATTATAAAGTATCAACCGCAAGAGTATACCCTAGAACTAAATGGTGAGACCATTCAAAGGACTGCATTTATGATTAGTTTGGCTAATTCTACTCAGTTTGGAAATAACGCACACATTTCGCCGGAGGCCTCTATTACCGATGGTTTGTTGGATATTTGTGTGGTTAAACCCTTTCCCTTGTATAAATTTCCGCTATTGGCTTACCGGTTATTTAGTCGTACGGCACATAAATCGTCGTTTATAGAAATTTATAAATCCAAAGAAACCACCATTACTCGTAGCAAAGAAGGCCCGGTGCATTTAGATGGGGAGCCTATTGTATTAGGTACCAAATTGCATATTGTGTTGCATCCAGCTAGTTTATATTTAATGTATTAGGCATGTCTAAAAAGAACAATTCTTGGGGAGGTATTATGTTTTCTACCGATCCCGATTTTACCTATGAACCAGAAAGTAATGCGGTGGAAGAAACCCTGCCCCCAGCGCAACAAGATTTACGTGTACAGCTCGATCGTAAACAACGGGGAGGCAAATCGGTAACCTTAATTACCGGCTTTATTGGTAACTCTGCCGATTTGGAGGCGCTTGGTAAAAAACTCAAACAAAAATGTGGGGTGGGAGGTAGTGCTAAAGATGGTGAGATTTTGGTTCAGGGCGATTTCAGAGATAAGGTACTGCAATTGCTTGTAGCCGATGGCTATAAAGTGAAAAAAATAGGTGGCTAGTTTTTGCTAAAAAAAGCAGTTAAAATACTGACTATAAGTCTTATAATACTTAGTGTTTAGTGTACAATTAGCAATTTTTAAAAATATTTTTCATGCTATATCGTTGTAGTTCTTCTTAATTTTATACGTTTTCTTTACTTATTCGTAAACAATAATTTATGAGCTACAACGCAATTGCTACCCCCGATTTGTCCTATCTGCAAATCCAAGCTAACAAGCAAGTTTTTTATCAACTATCGGCCTCCGAGTTAGTGGAACATGCACTAAAAAATGGCGAAGGTACCCTAGCAGATTCAGGTGCCTTGGCAGTAGATACAGGAAAATTTACGGGCCGCTCTCCCAAAGACCGCTTTATTGTAGAAGATGAGTTAACCAAAGACGCTATTTGGTGGGGAGATATCAATCAGAAATTTGATTCTGCTAAGTTTGATGCACTTTACTTAAAAGTTGCAAATTATTTGGCCGAGCAAAAGTTGTATGTACGTGATGCCTATGCTTGTGCCGATCCGGCATATAGGTTAAACATTCGGGTGCTTACCGAAATGGCCTATCAAAATTTATTCGCCCACCATCTATTTCTGAGGCCAGCAGTTACCGAGCTAGGTGCTGTTCCTGAGTGGACTATTTTGGCAGCTCCAGGATTTATGGCCGAGCCCGAGCTAGATGGTACCCGTCAGCCTAATTTTTGCATACTTAATTTTAGTAAACGCATTATTTTAATTGGCGGTACGGGCTATACCGGTGAAATTAAGAAAGGAATTTTCGCAGTCTTAAATTTCTTATTGCCACATACCCAAGATGTACTTTCTATGCATTGCTCTATAAATGAAGGTAAAGCGGGCGATACCGCAGTGTTTTTTGGCTTATCGGGTACGGGAAAAACCACACTTTCTGCGGACCCAGCAAGAGATTTAATTGGCGATGACGAGCATGGTTGGAGTGAAAACGCAGTTTTTAATTTTGAAGGGGGTTGTTATGCAAAATGTGTAGACCTTAGCCCCGAGAAAGAGCCAGAAATCTATAAAGCTATCAAATCAGGATCTTTATTAGAGAATATCAATTACTTCCCCGGCACTAATACGGTAGATTTTTCGAATATTGAAAAAACGGAAAATACCCGGGTAGCCTATCCCATTGAGTATATAAATAATGCCAAGGTGCCTTCTATTGGCCCAGCACCCAAAAACATTTTTTTCTTAACAGCAGATGCATTTGGCGTGTTGCCTCCTATTGCTAAGCTAACTAGTGCCCAGGCCATGTATCATTTTATTTCGGGCTATACGGCTAAAGTTGCAGGCACAGAGGCAGGCATTGCAGAGCCTCAGGCTACTTTTTCTGCTTGTTTCGGTAAAGCCTTTATGCCACTACATCCTACTATTTATGCGCATTTATTAGGCGATAAATTAGAACAAGGGCAAGTAAAGGTTTGGCTAGTTAATACCGGGTGGACGGGCGGCCCCTATGGTATAGGCACCCGAATGAAACTTTCATACACTAGAGCTATTATTACGGCGGTACTTACTGGCGAATTAGACAATGCTTCGTTTGAGCAAGATCCTTTATTTGGCTTTGCCGTACCAACAACGTGTAGTGGTGTGCCCTCAGAAGTATTAAATGCACGCAATACTTGGGCCGATAAACAAGCCTATGATGCAAAAGCTAGTGAGTTGGCTCAGGACTTTATTACCAACTTTGCACAGTTTGCCAACTTTGCCAATGCCGAAATTCGATTGGCTAGCCCAAGAACATCTCTTTCGGTATAAACAATAAATTAAATTTTCGTGTACACTTGCAATTGCAAAAAAAAATAGTTTTCATTGCATAATATTAGCGACGAAAAGAATTAAGTAACAAAAGCGTCACTAAGTATTTTTTTAGGTTGAAAAGCATATTTTTGTTATCCAGTAAAAAAATAAAAAACCAATTAATTTATAATTTAAACAAAACCAAAAACTAAATTTTTAAAACAATGGCAAACGCAACCAAAGCAGCAACTGCTAAAAAAGAGAATTCTGGTTCAAACCTTTTTGCAAGTTTATCAATCGTAATCTGTATCGTAGTAGGTATCATTTTATGGAAATTCGTTATGGGAAATTCTTCAAACTTTGAAGGCGGAGACGCAGAGAACGGTCACCCACTACCAGGCAATTATTTCGGAATGGTATACAAAGGTGGTGCAGTAGTACCTGTATTAATGGGTTTATTCTTAATGGTAGTAGTATTTTCATTCGAACGTTTCTTTGTAATTACCAAAGCAGCAGGTAAAGGCGACGTTGACGCTTTCGTTAAAAAAATCCAAGGCTTTTTAAGCGCTGGTAATATTGACGCTGCTTCTGCTGAGTGCGATAAACAAGAAGGATCTGTAGCAAACGTGATTAAATCGGGTTTGAAAAAATACAAAGAAGTAGAATCTGAGAAAAATATGGATACGGAGCAAAAATGCTTGGCTATTCAAAAAGATATCGAAGAGGCTACTGCCTTAGAAATGCCAATGTTAGAGCAAAACTTAACTGTTATTGCAACCTTGGTATCTATTGGTACCTTGATGGGTCTATTGGGTACAGTAACAGGTATGATTAAAGCCTTCTCGGCTTTGGCAACTGCTGGTGCACCAGATCAATCTCAATTGGCAAACGGTATTTCTGAAGCCTTAATCAATACTGCAACTGGTATTGCTACTTCAACTGTAGCTATTATTATGTACAATGTATTTACTTCTAAAATCGATAAGTTAACGTATTCTATCGATGAAGCAGGTTTCTCAATTGTACAAACCTACGCTAGTACACATAAATAGTTTTTAGTTTATAAAATACCCCAAGGTATAATCCTTGGGGGTTTGTACGCATTAACTAATCATTTTGTACGTTTAATAGTAAAATTAGAGATACTATGCCAAGAGTAAAAGTTCCAAGAAAAAGTACAGCAATTGACATGACCGCCATGTGTGATGTGGCTTTCCTATTGCTTACGTTTTTCATCTTAACAGCCACTGCACGTCAGCCTGAACCATTACCTGTTGATACCCCGGCATCAACCGTAAAAATTAAATTACCGGAAACCGATGTAGCTACTGTTACTGTTGGCCAGGGTAAAATTTTCTTTGGTGTAAAGGGTCAGCAAATCCGTATAAACATGTTAGATCGGATTGCCAAACGCTATAACCTACAATTTACCGAACAAGAAAAAGTACGTTTTTCTGTAGTAGAAACTTTTGGCGTACCTGTTGCTAACTTAAAGCAGTTTATAGCGCTAAGTAACGACGAACGTAACCAAGAAGGTTTACAACCAGGTATTCCGGCCGATTCAACCGATAATCAACTGCACGAATGGATTTTGGCGGCTCGTTATGCAACAAAAGAGTTGAACAATAAAGATCTACGTTTAAGTATTAAAGGCGATTCTAAAGAAGAATATCCTCAAATAAAAAAGGTTATTGACATTTTTCAGAAGCAAAAAATCAACAAATTCAGCTTGATTACCTCGTTGAGACAAGCAGAAAAGTAAAATCGTAAACATCAAACTATAACACGATGGCAGAATTAGATACCTCCTCCGGTGGCGGTAAAAAAGGTGGAAAAGTTAGAAGTAAGAAGCAATCTACCCGTGTAGATTTAACCGCAATGGTTGATTTGGCTTTCTTGCTCATTACCTTTTTCATGCTTACTACTACCTTAGCAAAACCACAGGCCATGGATTTAGCCATGCCTGATAAAGATAAAGATAAGCCCGAATCTAAATTAGAAATTGCCGATAACCGCACCATGACTATTTTGTTGGGTCAAAACAACAGAATAGAGTGGTATATGGGCTTAGTGGATAACCCTAAAACACCTACAGTAGATAACTTTGGTCGTAATGGCATTCGCAAAGCACTTATCGAAAAAATTAAAGAAGTAAGAGGCATTACTGGCGATCCTAAGAAAGGCTTAATTGTGCTAATTAAACCTAGCGACAAGTCTACTTACAGAAACCTAGTAGATATTTTAGATGAAATGAAAATCTCCGATGTGCAAACATATGCCATTGTAGATATCAC
>JBIIBV010000001.1:0-98383 GCA_044239195.1 Sphingobacteriaceae bacterium
TCTAAGAACCAGCCCGCAATAGCATGGCCAGCTTCGTGATAGGCAACAATGCGCTTTTCTTCGGGAGATATGATTTTGTTTTTCTTTTCCAATCCACCAATTACGCGGTCAATTGCATCCTGAAAATCTTGCATATCTACCGCTTGTTTATCTTGTCGGGCAGCAATTAGGGCCGCCTCGTTGCACACGTTGGCAATTTCTGCTCCTGCAAAACCAGGCGTCTGCGCCGATAGTTTTTTGGCATCTACACCTTCGGCAAGTTTTATTGGTTTTAAGTGAACTTTAAAAATTTGTTCGCGACCCAACAAATCGGGTTTATCGATAGAAATTTGTCTATCAAAACGACCTGGACGCAATAGGGCGCTATCCAATACATCGGGGCGGTTGGTGGCCGCTAAAATAATAATACCTGAATCGGTGCCAAAACCATCCATTTCAACTAATAATTGGTTGAGGGTGTTTTCACGTTCGTCGTTACCACCCATCATGCTGTTTTTTCCACGTGCACGACCAATGGCATCAATTTCATCAATAAAAATAATACAAGGGGCCTTATCTTTGGCTTGTTTAAATAAATCGCGAACACGGGATGCGCCAACGCCCACAAACATTTCTACAAAATCGGAACCCGATAGGGAGAAAAACGGTACTTGCGCTTCTCCGGCAACGGCCTTAGCCATGAGGGTTTTACCTGTACCCGGCGAACCCACTAGTAAAGCGCCCTTCGGAATTTTACCACCCAAATTGGTGTATTTACCCGGATTTTTGAGGAAATCAACAATTTCCATTACCTCTTGTTTGGCTTCTTCTAGTCCGGCAACATCATTAAAAGTTACATTTACCTGCGATTCTTTATCAAATAGGGTTGCTTTAGATTTCCCTATATTGAAAATCTGTCCACCACCACCACCTGAGCCACCGCCCATTTTGCGCATAATGAATAACCAAATAGCCACAAAAAGGAGAATAGGCACCACAATGGTCATAAACCAGCCAGCCCATGGACTTTCTCTAGTTTCGAAAATTAGCGGAGTACGCTGTTCTGCCGGAAGATCTTTCTCGGCCTCTCTTAATTTTGCTTGAAGTGCTTGATCAGAACCCTCGGTAAAATAAAATTGTGGACCAATATTGGGTGTTCCCAACGAGTTTTTCTTTTGAAACTCTTTGTATTTAGGTTGGCTTAATCGTTCTTTTTTAATGTAAACCTCTACGGTTAACAAGTCTTGATTTTTAAAGGCCACTAACTTTTCTACGTCACGGGATTTTAATACCTCGTTTTCAAATTTTTGATAGGAAATTTGTTTCACGGTATCGTTATTAAAAAAGAATTGAACCGCAAAAAGTCCTAAAACAATAGCGGCATATAGCCACATAATGTTAAAGCGGGGTGGTTTGGGAACAATTTTTTTTCCTGGTATTTTTTTCACCGATTTTGGTGTGCTTGATTTATTTTCTTTCATATAATTTTTCTGTGTAATTAAGCGCTTTGGTACGATTCTATTTCGGCATCGCCCCAAAGTTCTTCTAGGCCATAAAACTGGCGTTTATCTGTTTTAAAAATATGTACAACCACATCCACATAGTCTAATAAAATCCATTCTGCGTGCTGTTGACCCTCTTTTCTCCAAGGATCTACTTCAAAGGCTTTGTATAACTCCTCTTCTACGCTTAAGGCTAATGCCCGTATTTGCGGAGCCGATTCGGCATGACAAACCACGTAATAATCGGCCACGGCAGAGTGTATATTTCTAAGATCTAAGCGAACAATATCATTTCCCTTTTTCTCTTGCATCCCGTGAATTACCATCTCTGAAATTCGGGTTGATTCTTGAACAGCTTTAGTTTTTACCATTAAATAAATTTAGTTTTGCTTGTATTAAACTGAGGGCTTAACTCTTGCAAAATAACACTTTTTCAGCATTATTTATCGGTCAAAATTTGGTTAAACTTTCTAGTGTAGCCTCCACGAATAATTATTTAAAAGAACTAGTGTCAAATTCTGGGCCACTTGCCGAGGGTACTGTAATTATGGCAGACCATCAGTTTGCCGGAAAGGGTCAATTGCAGCATGTTTGGGAGAGCGAAGCTGGCAAAAATCTTACCATTAGCATCTTATTAAAACCAAATTTTTTAGGTATTGAGCAACAGTTTGAGCTGAACAAGGCCGTTTCTTTAGCGCTTTTAGATGTATTAAGCCCATTATTGGGTTCCGAGGTATCGATAAAATGGCCCAATGATATTTTAGTAGCTGGTAAAAAAATAGCCGGAATATTAATTGAAAATAGTGTGCAGGGTAGCCGCTGGAAACAAGCCGTGGTGGGTATCGGACTAAATGTCAATCAAACTCAATTTTCGCCGAATTTGACAAGAGCTACCTCAATAAAAAATGTTTTACAAACCGAGTATAATTTAAACAGTTTATTGGCCGACCTTTGTGTGGCCCTGGAAAGGCGTTATTTACAAGTAAGAGCGCAAAAATTTGCCGATTTACATCGCGATTACCTGCAGCATTTGTTTAAATTTGGCGAACAAAGCAAATTTCGAGTGGGCGATGAGGTGATAGAGGCCGAAATTTCGGGAGTAAGCCTCACAGGTTTGCTGGAGCTAAACACCTCTAAGGGAACCCGAACCTTTGGTTTTAAAGAAATTGCTTTTTGTTTTGACTAAACACTTATGAAAAATTTATATACCCTATTGTTGATACTGCTTGCTTTGCAAAGCCAAGCGCAAATTGAAAATCCTGTAAAATGGAGCTATAGCGCACAAAAAACCGGCAAAAACGAAGCGAATGTGCAAATTAAGGCTATTATTCAAAAAGGCTGGCATCTGTATTCACAATTTATAGAAGATGGAGGACCCATTCCTACTTCTTTTACTTTTATTCCCTCTAAAGACTACCAATTACTGGGAAAGGTGAGCGAAAGCCCCAAGGCTGTTATAGCTTTTGACCCCAACTTTGGGATGAAAATAGCTTGGCACGAAACCCAGGTAATCTTTACCCAAAAAATAAAGACCACCAGTGATAAGTTTACCTTAAAGGGTGTGTTGGAGTATACGGTTTGTAATGACAATAAATGTTTACCTCCTACTGAACAAGAATTCAGCATTCTAGTTGATGTTTCTAAGGCCGCTACGGTTACAACGGTTGAGACAGCTGCCCCAAGTGCGGTAAACACCACTACTACATTAGAAGAGCCAAAGACTATTGCCGGTCCTGAGAACAGCGATTCTCTTTGGGCAATTTTTATAGCCGGATTTTTAGGTGGCTTGGCGGCGTTTTTTATGCCCTGCATTTACCCCATGATTCCATTAACGGTTTCTTTCTTTACCAAGAAATCGGGCTCAAGGGCTAAGGGAATTCGCAGTGCAGTGCTTTATGGAATTTTTATTGTGGCCATATATGTGAGTTTGGGATTGGTAATTACCCTATTGTTTGGCACTTCGGCCTTAAATGAGGCGGCTAGTAGCGCTACCTTTAACCTGTTATTTTTTGGCTTGCTGCTCATTTTTGCACTTTCGTTTTTGGGAGCTTTTGAAATTACCTTACCGGCAGCATTGGTAAATAAAATGGATGCAGAATCGAACAGAAGCGGTTTAATTGGCTTGTTTTTCATGTCATTCACGCTGGCTTTGGTTTCTTTTTCGTGTACCGGTCCTATTATTGGTACGCTGTTGGTAGATGCAGTTTCTAAAGGAGCTTACCTTGGTCCGGCTATGGGGATGTTTGGTTTTTCATTAGCGCTAGCTATTCCATTTACGCTGTTTGCCATTTTCCCATCGTGGTTAAAAGAAATGCCAAAATCAGGCGGTTGGTTAAATACCGTAAAGGTTTCTTTGGGATTTTTAGAATTAGCCTTAGCCTTTAAGTTTCTATCTAACGTAGATTTAGCCTACCATTGGGGGGTATTGAATCGTGATATTTTCTTGATTATTTGGATCGTGATTTTTGCCTTTTGGGGTTTATACCTCTTGGGTAAAATTAAATTAGCCCACGATAGCGATATATCGTTTATCTCTTTAACCAGGCTCTTATTCGCCATGCTCATATGGGGTTTTACCCTATATATGGTTCCTGGTTTATGGGGTGCGCCACTTAAGGCCATTAATGCTTGGTTGCCTCCAGCAAGTACCCAAGAGTTCGATTTGTATAGCAAGCAATTTATAGGGAGTGTTTCTACAGAAACAGCTACTAAGAAATACGCTAACCTATTTCATGCCCCCTACGGGTTAAATGCCTATTACGATTATGAGGAAGGATTGGCTGCCGCTAAACAACAAAACAAACCCATTTTACTAGATTTTACCGGATGGAGTTGTACCAATTGCCGCAAAATGGAGGCAAGTGTTTGGGCTGATGCCGAAGTGTTGAAGCGATTAAAAAACGACTATATCCTCATTTCTTTATATGTAGATGATAAAACAGCATTGGCCGAAAACGAAAAGTATACGTCAACCTTTAGTGGAAAAACCATTAAAACCCTAGGTCAAAAATGGAGCGATTTTCAGGCCAGCACCTTTGGCACCAATTCTCAGCCATACTACGTGTTGGTAGATTCTGAGGGCAAACAATTAGTGGCACCACAGGCATTTAATTTGGATATTAATAATTATATCCGTTTTTTAGACAGCGGTAAAGCGGCGTTTAACAAAAAATAAGCATGAAATCAATTAAGAAAATAGGAGTTTTTACCTCAGGGGGCGATTCCCCGGGGATGAATGCAGCCATTCGGGCTGTAGTAAGAACCGGATTGTATTACAACCTCGAAGTGGTGGGTATTATGAGAGGCTACGAGGGCTTAATTAACGGCGAAATTATTCCGATGGATCGCAAGTCGGTAGCCAATATTGTACAACGTGGCGGTACCATTTTAAAAACCGCCCGTAGCGATGATTTTAGAACCACCGAAGGCCGAAAAAAAGCCTTTGAAAATGTGCAGAAACACGGAATAGACGCCCTAGTAGGTATTGGTGGCGATGGTACTTTCACCGGAGCCAGTATTTTTATCGAGGAGTTTGATGTACCCATTATGGGCCTTCCAGGCACCATTGATAACGATTTAATAGGCACCGACTTTACCATTGGTTACGATACCGCCATCAACACTGTTGTGGATGCGGTGGATAAAATTCGCGATACTGCAGAATCGCACGACCGTTTGTTTATTGTAGAGGTAATGGGCCGAGATTCGGGCCTTATTGCCCTAAGAAGCGGTATTGGTACAGGTGCCGAAGCCATTTTAATTCCAGAAACCAAAACCGACATTACTCATTTATTAGAGCGCTTAGAATCGGGTAGAAAAGATAAATCTTCCAAAATCATTATTGTAGCCGAAGGCGATGAGGTAGGCGGCGCTTTTGTAGTAGCTAATGCGGTAAAAGAAAAATTTCCGAGCATTGATACCCGTGTGTCTATTTTAGGCCACATGCAGCGTGGGGGTAGCCCTTCGTGTATGGATCGTGTATTGGCCAGCCGCTTAGGCGTGGGTGCTGTAGAAGCACTTTTAGCCAATCGACGTGGTGAAATGTTGGGTTTGGTAAATAATGAAATTCAATATACTCCCTTCAAAAAAGCCATTAAGCATTTGGGTGAGGTAAACACCGATCTTCTAAAAATCGTCGATATTCTATCGTTATAATCAATTTTTTGCTTTTAGTTTTTTAATTATCAAGGTTTTACTATCTTTGTCGCCCCGCAGTAGGAGACTCCGGGAAATATGTTGGATACATAAAACTTAAAAAACATGGCAACTAAAATCAGATTGCAAAGATTCGGTAAAAAGGGCAAACCTTTTTATCACCTAGTGGTGGCGGATTCACGTGCTCCAAGAGACGGTAAATTCATTGAGCGTATTGGTTCTTATAACCCCAATACCAACCCAGCAACCATCGACCTTAATTTCGACAAAGCCTTATCGTGGGTAAACAAAGGTGCCCAACCTACCGATACTTGTCGTGCTATCCTTTCTTACAAAGGTGTTTTGTATAAAAAACACTTAGAAGGTGGTGTTAGAAAAGGCGCCTTAACGCAAGAACAAGCAGATGCAAAATTTGCTGCTTGGTTAACTAGTAAAGACGCTCAAATTACTGGCAAAAAAGATAGCTTAACGCAAACTAAAGAGCAAGTTAAAAAAGCTGCTTTAGCTGCCGAAGCAAAACGTAAAGAAGACAAAGCGGCTGCTATTGAAGCAAAATATGCTGCTCCTGCAGAAGTAGAAGAAGTGGCTATGGAAGAAGCTCCAGTAGCTGAAGAAATAGAAAACACCGAAGAAACTGTAGCAGAAACTGAAGAAGTAGCAGTAGAAGAGCCGGCCACTGAAGAGGCCCCAGCTGTAGAACAAGTTACCGAAACGGTTGAAGAAACAGTAGCAGAAGTAGCCGAGGAAGTAGTTGAAGAACCAGCTGCCGAAGAGGCCCCTGTTGCAGAAGAAGTAGTAGAAGAAGCCCCAGCGGCCGAGGAAACTCCAAGCGAAGAAGCTCCTGCCGACGAAACTCCAGCAGAGTAATTCTTTAAAAACCTATATTTATGTCATCCCGAGCTTTGCTCAGGATGACATTTTTGTTTACAGACCACATGAATTTAGCAGATAGCTTTTATATCGGGTATATTACCAAAACAAAAGGCCTTAAAGGTGAGGTACAGGTATTTTTCGAATACCCCGAGCCCGAAGATTTAGACCTAGAAACCCTTTTTTTGGAGTTTAATGGCAAACTGGTTCCGTATTTCACCAAAGAAATCGCTCTGCAAGCCAATCAAACCGCTAATATTTATTTAGAAGATGTGGATGTGATTGAAAAGGCACAAACACTGGTCCGCAAAAAAATATACTTACCCAATACTAAAAAACCCGAACGTGCGCCCGGTGAATTTCTAATTAGCGATTTAAAGGGATTTGTGGTTATAGATGCCAAACATGGCCAATTGGGTAGCATTATTGAAATTCACGAGTATCCGCAGCAATTTGTGGCAGCGTTACTTTACCAAGATCGGGAAATTCTTTTCCCGCTAAGCGACGATTTGATTGAAGAGATAGACCAAGATAAAAGCACTCTCTATGTGAATTTACCAGAGGGTTTGGTTGAATTGTATTTAAATTCTTAAAAAATTTGGAAAATATGTAAAGTTTGTTTTACATTTGTTAAAATAAACTTTACAATTATGAAAAGCAGATTTTTATTTCCGCACAGCTATCGTCGTATAGGCTGGTTATTATTTGTTCCTTTTTTAGTATTTGGCCTAGCTGTTTTGAACCACGATTTTCAGTTCGATTTCTTAGAAATTTCTTTTGGAAAATCCCCTTCACCCGGCACCTTTGAAAGTATTTTTTCGGTCAATACTATTAATCTGAGCGATGAAATAGCAACCCTTGGAATGATTTTAAGTTTGTTATTTATTGCATTTTCTAAAGAAAAGATAGAAGATGAACGAGTTGCTCAAATACGTCTCGATTCATTGCATTTTGCTGTTTATTTAAATTATGCGGTATTGGCCATACAGGTTATTTTTGTTCACGGGACAGCTTTTTTAGATGTGATGGTTTACAATATGTTTAGTGTTTTGTTATTATTTATTATTCGGTACAGAGTGGTATTTAACTTAGAAAATAAAGCATAAGAGAAACATGAAAAACACATTAAAGATACAACGTGCCATAAAAAATAGCACACAAGCTGATTTGGCCGAGGCAATTGGGGTGAGTCGGCAAACAATTAACAGCATGGAGTTGGCTAAATATATCCCTTCAACGGCATTGGCATTAAAAATTGCTCGTTATTTTGGGAAACCTGTAGAAGAAATTTTTGAGTTAGAACCCGGTGATTAATCTGTAAATTTGACCATGCGTTTCGATATTATTACCGTATTACCCGGCTTATTAGAGGGCCCTTTTGCTCATTCTATTTTGCACCGAGCCCAACAAAAGGGCCTCGTTGAAATTCATGTGCACAATTTGCGTGCGTATAGCGAACACCGCCAAAAAAGCGTAGACGATTATCCCTATGGTGGCGGTAGCGGCATGGTAATGACTATTGAGCCCTTTGCTAAATGCATTGAGGCCTTACAAGCCGAACGCAGCTACGATGAGGTGATTTTTATGAGCCCAGATGGAGAACGTTTGGATCAACAAATTGCCAATCATTTCATTTCTCATCAAAACGTAATCATTCTTTGCGGTCATTATAAAGGCATAGATCAACGCATTCGCGATACCTATGTTACCCGTGAAATTTCTATAGGCGATTATGTGCTTTCTGGCGGAGAGCTAGCCGCTGCGGTTCTGGTAGATGCGGTGGTGCGACTCATTCCCGGAGTGTTGAGTGACGAAACTTCGGCCCTTTCTGATTCTTTCCAGGATGATTTATTAGATGCGCCCATGTATACCCGCCCGGCGGAGTGGCGGGGGCAAAGGGTACCCGATATTTTATTAAGTGGTAACCAGAAACTAATTGACGAATGGCGCCACGAACAAGCCCTAGAGCGCACCCAGGCTCGTCGCCCCGATTTATTGAAGTAAGCTTATTCTTCTTTCTGATTCAAGAGCGCAATAATACGTTCTTTATCTGTTACCTGGGTTTTAAGTGCTTCGTTCAGCTCTCTGCAGGCAGTTAACTCGTTTTTTATATTTTTATATTGCGTTTCACCCTCTTCCAATGCATTGCGCCATTCTTCTGGCGAATACCCCCCTTGCTCACTTTCAAAAAGCTCTCCCGGATGGGTTTCCAAAATCTTCGCCATCAAGATAATATCGAGGTATTTGATAGAACCCTTTACCAAACTCAGCTTAAGCCCATCAAAAGATTTACCCATTTCTAGCGCCAACCAACTAAGAGAGCGATTCTTGTTTTTTAGCAACCTGGCTACCGTTTCTTTCAAATACATAAAAAATTTAGTATAAAGTATAATATATTAATTGTAATGCTTATTTTTATTCGTAATAATTACTAAAGGAATTATAAGGCCCTAAATAGTTTGATAAAATATACAAATTTTTCCTTAAATCTATAAAAATTTCTCTTATGTATAAATATTTAATTAACGAAAACTTGTCTAATCTTCCAATGAAAGATTACAAGAATGCATTGAAGGTTATCCCTTTGGTTTTAGGCGTTTCGCCCAATACATTTTTAAACTACCGCAATATTAAGGCCGGTGAAAAAAAAGACATTCCCTACCAAAAGGTGGTACAATTAGAAAAAATGTTTGGTTTAAGTGCCGGAGAGCTGCAAAACACCCGAATTAGTTGCAAGCATATTACCCAATTACTGGAGGACTATAAAAATGTTTTGAGATAAAATGTGGAAAACTTCTAAAAGCTCTTTTAAAAATCAAAATAATTCCCTAACATTGCAGTCCGATTTTTGACGTGTTAAAAATCGTGTTAAAAGCTTAAAATCATGGATTTAGTAAAATTTGTAGAAGAACAGGCTATAGTAAAACAAGAAGTTCCAGCCTTTAAAGCCGGAGATACTGTTGCCGTACATTATAAAATTCGCGAAGGAAATAAAGAACGTATCCAAATTTATCAGGGTGTGGTTATCCAACGCAATAGTGTAGGTGTAAACGAAACCTTTACGGTTCGTAAAATGTCTAACGGAGTTGGAGTGGAGCGTATCTTCCCAATTAATTCGCCAAACATTGAAAAAGTAGACGTGGTAAATTTTGGTAAAGTGCGTAGAGCTAAATTATTCTACTTACGTGCATTAACCGGTAAAGCTGCCCGTATCAAATCTAAAAGAGTATAATTCAAAATTATATATAAAGAGCCCTGATGAATATCGGGGCTTTTTTGTTTAAAAAAAATTGGTATGAAAAACCTTTTAAAAAAATTCGAAGAAAAACGCCCGGAGATTGTGTTTGAGTGGAAAGACGCTGAAACAGAAGCCGAGGGTTGGGTAGTTATTAATTCGCTACGTGGTGGTGCAGCCGGAGGTGGTACCCGCATGCGCAAGGGTTTGGATAAACGTGAGGTAGAATCGTTGGCAAAAACCATGGAAGTAAAGTTTACCGTTTCGGGCCCTGCCATTGGCGGTGCCAAATCGGGTATTAACTTTGATCCGGCCGATCCTCGAAAAAAGGGTGTGTTGGAGCGCTGGTACAAAGCGGTTATCCCCTTACTAAAAAATTATTATGGCACCGGTGGCGACTTAAATGTGGATGAAATTCATGAAGTCATTCCAATAACTGAGAATTATGGTTTATGGCATCCACAAGAAGGCATTATTAATGGCCATTACAAAGCCAAAGAAAACGAGCGTATTCACCAAATTGGTCAATTGCGTTACGGTGTTTCTAAAGTATTAGAAGACACCAATTTTTCTCCCGATGTGAAGCGTAAATACGTAGTAGCAGACATGATTACTGGCTATGGAGTATCAGAATCCATCCGCCATTTTTATAGCCTATACGGCGGCGATATTAGCCAAAAACGAGCTATCATTCAAGGTTGGGGTAATGTGGGGGCTGCTGCTGCTTTTTACTTGGCACAACAGGGTGTAAAAATTGTAGGCATTATCGATCGGGTAGGTGGTTTATTAAACACCGAGGGCTATACGCTCGAAGAAATTAGAACGCTATTCTTAAACCGAGATGGCAATACGTTGGTTGCCGATAAATTAATCCCTTTTGAGCAGATAAACGAACAAATTTGGGCTAAACGGGCAGAAATTTTTGTACCGGCTGCCGCTTCTCGTTTGGTTACCAAAGTGCAAATAGAGCAACTCATTAAAGCTGGTTTAGAAGTAATTGCTTGTGGTGCCAATGTGCCTTTTGCCGATTCGGAAATTTTCTTTGGTCCCATTATGGAGTATGCCGATGAGCATGTGGCGGTAATTCCCGATTTTATTTCGAACTGCGGAATGGCCCGTGTATTTGCTTACCTCATGCAAAAAGATGTAGAGATGAGCGATGCGGCAATTTTTAACGATGCTTCTGAAGTCATTCGTAAAGCTTTAGAGAATACACACCAGCATCATCCTGCTAAAACAAAGCTATCGCAAACAGCTTTTGAAACCGCACTAAAACAATTGGTATAAAAAAAGCCCCCGAATTTCGGGGGCTTTTTTGTAAAGGCAGGGCCAATTATTTTCCGTCGGTTTTTTTAGCCTCTTCGGTTTTTTTAGCGCAACAAGCCATTTTACAATCTTTTTTGCATTCCATCTTACCATCTTTTTTCTTGCAGCATGCTTCTTTTTTAGCTGCTGGTTTTGGTTGAGTGGTTTGCGCAGTAGCAGCACCTATAAAGGCGGCTAATGCAAATACAGCAATTACTTTTTTCATAATAGATTTATTTTTTATTGTTTAATTCTCCTATAACGGTGATTCCACCCTTTACAATATCTCCCAATTGCACATTCACCTTGGTACCCAAAGGTAAGAAAATATCTACCCGAGAACCAAATTTTATGAAGCCAAACTCTTCTGACTGCTTTACCGAATCGCTTTCCTTCACATACCACACAATTCTTCGGGCCAAGGCTCCAGCAATCTGGCGATATAAGATTTCTATACCAGTTTTGTGTTTAACTACCACGGTGGTGCGTTCGTTTTCGGTAGATGATTTGGGATCCCAAGCCACCAAATATTTACCCGGATGGTATTTAAAATAACTCACCACACCAGCTATGGGGTTGCGGTTAATATGTACATTAAACGGCGACATAAAAACCGATACTTGCAAACGTTTGTCTTTAAAGTATTCTCCTTCGGTGGTTTCTTCTATCACTACTACTTTCCCATCAGCCGGGCAAATAATTAAATTTTCGCCGTGTGTGGTAGTAATTTTCGGATTTCTAAAAAACTGTAAAACTATGTACAGCAAAGCCGCTGAAAGTAGGTATATAAACCAACGGATGATGGTATAATCGGCTAAAAAAAACTGAACCAAGGTGTTTAAAAGAAAAATAAACAAGATGGTTAGTGCAATGGTGGTGGTGCCTTCGCGGTGAAGGGTCATTTTTGTAAACATGCCTCAAAAATGCTAAAAAAATCCTAATTAGCCACTACTTTATAAATTTCGGGCAGATTTCTACCCAGTCCGTTGTAATCTAAACCGTAGCCTACCACAAAGTCGTTGGCTAGTTCAAAACCCACATAGCGTAGTTCCGGAAATGTGTATTGCAGGGCATTGGGTTTTAGTAATAAACTACATACCGCTACCGAAGCCGGTGCTAGTAGGTTAAGTTTTTGCAGTAAATACTGCAAGGTGTGGCCACTGTCAACAATATCCTCTACAACAATTACATGCCTTCCTTTCAGCTCTTCTGATAATGCCAAACTCTCGGTAATTTGCCCAGAGGAGCGATCGCCGGAATAAGAGCTAACCTTAACAAATTGTAGTTCGCAGGGTATGTTTACAGATTTGAGGAGATCGGCTAAGAATAAGACACTACCACTGAGTACCCCTACAAAAACCGGCGTTTTTCCTTCGTAATCGGCACGTAGTTGTGCGGCCAGGGCAAACACCCGGCTTGCAATGGTTTCCTTGGATAATAAGGGTTCAAAAAATCGATCTCCAACAGCTATCTGCATTTTCTATTTTTTAATAAGCAAGCTATCGGCCTTAGCCCTTGGCAAGTCCGGTTCAAACCACATACTATCCTCGGCGTTTAGTAAACTATCGCTGCTTAAAGAATCTGGGCGTGCCAATAAAGAGCGCAAACTTTCTTTTAAGCGAACGCTATAAAAACCATAGCTGCTACTATCGGGCGGGGTAAATCCTCGTTTAGCCATTAAACCACCTATGGTATTAAAATAGCCCACCATGCTCGAGCGCAAATTACCCTCGTATTCAAAAAAGTATAAGGATGATTTTGGCCGAGGCACAATACTGGCCAAGTAAATACTTTCGCCCAAATTGAGTTCTGCAGGAGTTTTTTCGAAATAATAGCGACTGGCTTCGCCAATACCATATACATTATTTCCCCATTCAATAATATTTAAATACACCTCTAGCATTCTGCTTTTGCTCGATAGTCGATTTTTTTCGATGAGCCACACCATAAGCATTTCCTCAAGTTTACGGGCCAGGGTTTTTTGCCTATTGAGGTATACATTTTTTACCAATTGCATAGATATGGTGCTGGCACCACGCTTAAAGGCCTTCCGTTTAAAATTGGTTGCAATAGATTTTCTAACAGCCTCTTCGACAAAACCCCGGTGCCCAAAAAACGAAGGATCTTCGGCTGTAAGCAAGGCATTTTTTAAATAAGGAGAGATCTGATCTAAAGGTGTAAAATACGGATTCGACACACCCACTAAAATATTTCGCATGGGCTTGCCATACTCATACGGGGTGTACATAAAATCGCTGTTAATTTTAGACAAATTTGTTTTTCCGTAGCCCAAAATTTTGAAATTGCTTTTGTTGAGTTGCGAATGAAATTCCACGGCATCGGGTTGGCTTTCATCGAGTAAAAAATGCAAATCGTATTGCAAATTACCCGCCACCCGAATTCCCTCTAAAGATTCGAACAAGCCTTTCGGGAAAGAATTAAATACATCTTGGGCATTCAGTTCGTTGCTATGCAGGTTTAGTTCATAAATTTTGTTGGGCTTAAGTGTAAATCGCAAGTGGGGGTTTAGCTCAATTTTGCCCACATGAATTACCGACGATTCGGCCAATTCTACATAATTTTCTCCAATAGCCATATCGGCCAATAATTCCCCATTGTCAACCACTACGTCGTTGGCGGCAATCTTCGGGTGATTGATACGTAGGTTTTTAACTTTCCAGCTGCCAGAAATACTCAATTTTCCGGCAAAATAACTCACATCATCCATTTGGGTGTGTAGGGTATCTACATCCAATTTTAATCCAAATCGTTTTTCTAAATAAGGCAGGGCCAATTTTTTACCATCTGCAAACAACGTTAAATCCAATTGCCTATCGCCGGGATCAACCGACCCTTTTACGTGCCAAACAGATTCGCTTTGGTTTACATCGATGGTGGCACTTACTTCTCCAGAAATAATTTGTGTGTTTTTAACGTCAAATACCACTTTTGAACTATCCTCTATCCAAGCCAATTCTAGTTTGTTTACTGATAAATCTTCGGGTATTTTATAAAACACGCTATTGAGCAAGCGATTGGCTAAACTTCCCAATTGAAGTCCTTGGTTGGCCTTATTATCTCTTTTCTTTTTAAATAAGAAATCGTAATTGCGTAAACTATCCCGTTTTACTAGGCGTACAAAGCCTCGATCTAGGCTTAATTCATCGAGTTTTATGGTGCCAAATAGGAGTGGAAAAAGCTTTACACTTATGCGCAAGTGATGCAACGCCAACAAGCTATCGCGATATTCGGGAACGGCTGTAATTTCATCAAAAGCTACCGTTTTAAAACCCGAGAAATGCGCATTTTTAATTTGAAGATCAATTTGATAGCTTTCTTTAGCCTTTGAAACGGCCTTTTTTACCCCCATTCTTAAAATGGAATCGCGGTAAGCAAAAGCTAGGATGCCCAGCACCAATAGCAACGCAAAAATCCCACCAATTAGCCACGCACTTATGCGTAGTAGTTTTTGCACCGACTGTTTTTGCAAGAATGTTTTTAGTCTTTTCAGCATCGCGATTAATTCGAGGTCAAATATCTGTAAAAAGGTGTATAAAAAAACTACAACCGCCAAGAGATTGGTATTTTTGGTAAAATTAGCAACTCACACACGTATGATTAGTAAAGAAAGCGTATTGCAGGCCCTTAGCCACGTAGAAGATCCAGACTTGAAAAAAGATTTGGTGACCCTGGGTATGATTCAAGATATTCAAATTGAAGGAAATACCTTGCGCTTTACGGTGGTATTAACTACCCCAGCTTGCCCCATGAAAGACATGTTAGAAAATGCCTGCAGAAATGCCATTTTCCATTTCATAGATAAAAACATAGACCTTCACATTACTATGACTGCAAATGTGAGCACCCAAGCCAACCCGAGTGTTCCGGGAGTTAAAAATATTATTGCCGTAGCCAGTGGAAAAGGTGGTGTGGGTAAATCTACAGTAGCGGTTAATTTGGCTCTTGGTTTGGCACAAAGCGGAGCGAAGGTGGGGTTAATAGATGCCGATATTTATGGTCCTTCTATCCCGATGATGTTTGGTTTAGAAGGAGCAAAACTACAAACTAGCGAAACTGCCGACGGCAAAACACGTATTCAACCCATTACTAAATACGGTATTCAGCTCTTATCCATTGGTTTCTTTACCGATCCCAACCAACCTGTGCCTTGGCGTGGGCCCATGGCTTCTACCGCGGTAACCCAACTATTAAACGATGCCGACTGGGGCGAATTGGATTATTTGGTAATTGATTTACCTCCCGGAACGGGCGATATTCACATTACACTTACCCAAAAATTTCCGATAGCCGGAGCCCTTATTGTAACTACGCCACAGCAAGTAGCACTAGCCGATGCCCGTAAAGGTATAGGCATGTTTATGATGAATTCCATTAACGTACCAGTTTTGGGTGTTGTAGAAAACATGTCGTATTTTACCCCAGCCGAATTACCGGAAAACAAATACTACATTTTTGGCACAGGTGGCGGACAAGCATTGGCCACGGAGTTTAACCTACCATTTTTAGGAGAGATTCCGTTGGTAAAAAGTATTAGCGATGCCGGCGATGCGGGCAAGCCAGTTATTTTAGAACCAGAAAATCCCATGGCAGCTGCCTTTTCGGATTTAGCAACCCGGGTAGCGCAGCAAGTGGCTATTCAAAACGCTTCAGTAGCCACTTAAAAAATCGTATCTTTAACTATGGAATTGTTGCAACGAGTAGAATTAGCACTGGATAGCATTCGGCCTTATTTAGAGGCAGATGGCGGAAACGTATCTGTAGAAGAAATTACTGCCGATAAGGTGGTGAGATTGCGCTTGCTAGGTGCTTGCGGTTCTTGCCCCATGAGTATTATGACTTTAAAGGCAGGTATTGAAGAGGCCGTTAAAAAAGCAGTACCCGAAATTATAGGGGTAGAGGCGGTAAACCTTACCGATATGAACGACCCCAATGCGGTAATGCCCATGCCGGCCAATTAACATAATTTAACAGGCCTATAGGCAATTAATAAATACCTTTGCATTATGAAGTTTCGCTTACTCATCGGTTTATTACTACTAAGCTCGACGGTTTTTGCACAAAAACCCGCTCAAAAGTTAGTACAGTTTTCTGGAGTAACCCTAAACCGAGATAGCAATACAGCGGTTCCTTACGTATCTATTTCTAACAAAACGCTAAACGATAAACTAAGTTACATAGCCAATTATAAAGGCTATTTTTCTTTTGTGGTACACGAAGGTGATACCCTGCAATTTAGTGCTGTAGGCTTTGGAAAACAACAGGTAATTATTCCCACTGGTTTACCCGACGATAAATACACGGTTTTGGTAAAACTGAAACAAGAAATCATCAGCTTACCTATGGTTCGGGTTTACCCTTGGGCCAGCGAAGATGAATTCAAAAAAGAGTTTTTGACCATGAAGTATGCAGACGATGATTTAGAAATTGCAAAAAAGAATGTGTCTAGAACCAGCATAATGGCTTTGGCAGGCAGCCTTGCTAGAGATGGGCAAGAAATTCAATCGATGAATTACCAAAACATGCACTTCTCTATGATGAATAAAAACATCAACCCACGAGGAGCAAACCCATTATTGAACCCCTTTGCTTGGGCGCAATTTATGCAACAAATATTCAAGGGCGATAAAGAGCGGGATAAGAACTAACGGCCCTTTTTCAGATTCGGAAATTTCATTTTGTAGTCTACCTTCACCATGCCTTTGCTTATGGCCTCTAAGCGGTTTTTTAACATCGCTTTGCGTAATGGGCTCAGTCTATCGGTCAGTAATTTCCCTTCAATGTGATCGTACTCATGCTGAATTACCCGGGCGGCTAATCCATGATACTGTTCTTCGTGCCAATTCCAATTCTCGTCTTGGTACCGAATGTGTAGCTGCTGGTGGCGACTTACATCTTCCCGAATATCCGGAATACTCAAGCAACCCTCGTTAAAAGCCCATTTATCGCCACTTTCTTCGGTAATTTGCGCATTTAAAAATATTTTTTTAAAGCCTTTTAGTTGTTCGTCATCTTCCTCAAATGGAGTGGCATCAATTACAAACAAACGGATAGATAGGCCCACTTGCGGAGCGGCCAAGCCCACACCTTGTGCATGGTACATGGTTTCAAACATATCGGCAATGAGGGTATCGATATTGGGATATTCGGGACCAATTTCACCGGCTACTTTTTTTAATACCGGATCTCCGTAAGCTACAATGGGCAATTTCATTACACAAAGGTACAAATTTGGGTTTAGAACTCTTGAGGTTCAAAAATGAGGCTGCTTAAGTTGGCAGGCTCAAAAATTTCGTTGGCAATTTCTAAGATTTGGGCAGCCTCAATACGTTCTATTTTGGCAAAAACTTGCTCCAACGAGTCGGCCATACCGTAATCCAATACACTTTTACAAAGCGAAATAAGCAAGCTCAATCGGCCTTCTTCAGCTAGGGCAATTTGTCCCATAAATTTTTGCTTCGCTTGCTGCAATGCCAAAATACCTAGGGTAGTATCCCGAAGTTTTTTCAATTCTTTATCTACTAATTTTAGGGCTTTGTCTACTTTTTCAGGGTCGGTGCCTAAATAAATAGTGAATAAGCCGGTATCACTCAAGGGAATATAACTCGATTCTATGGTATAGGCAATGCCATGTTTTTCCCGAATTTCTAGATTTAACCGAGAGCTCATACCCATGCCACCCAAGAGGTTGTTTAATAAAAGTAAGCCTTCACGTTTTGGGCTATGGGCAGAATAAGCCTGGGTGCCCAAGAGCACGTGGCTTTGGTTAATGGGTTTGGCCAAACGTTTGTTTGTTGCCGGGTTTACCACGGGTTTGCTGCGCTTGCTTGCCGGGCTATTGGCCGGAATGTTGCCAAAAATCTTGTTTACCAGCGCTTCTACTTTTTTTAGGTCGAAATTGCCAATAACACCAATTACCAATTCGTTGGTGCGGTAGTTTTGGTTGATGTATTCTCGGATATCTTTTTGTTGCAGGGCGTTTACCGAACCGGGCGTACCTAAAATATTTCTTCCTAGGGGGTGATTGGCAAAGATGATTTCTTCAAAATCGTCTTGTATGGCTTCTTCGGGTTGGTCTAAATAGGAGGCAATTTCGTCTAAAATAACACCCTTTTCTTTAACCAACTCCTCTTCCGGAAAGGTGGAATGAAAAATCACATCTTCAAATAAATCTAAAGCCCGCTCCAAATGTGGACGTAAAAATGAAGCATGAATGCAGGTATATTCTTTGGTGGTATAAGCATTTAAATCGCCACCCACCACCTCTAATCGGTTGAGTATTTGGTTGGTACTTCGGCGTTCGGTACGTTTAAATAATAAATGTTCAATAAGGTGCGCCAAGCCATCTTTTCCATCGCCTTCATCGCGGCTACCGCTGTGCACCAACAAACAGGCGTGTGCCACTTCGGTGCTTCCTGGTTTTACCACAACCCGAATGCCGTTGGCTAAGCTAAATACGTGATGGTCCATGCGTTTACTTGCTCTTGCTGGGTTTATAGCTTCTTTTAAACTGCTCAAACCTAGGTATAGATACCCCTTTTACATAAGGTTGATTCGGATTTTTTTTAATAAAATCTTGATGGTATTCTTCGGCACGCCAAAACGTTTTTAAGGGCAGCAACTCGGTTACAATGGGGCGCTTAAATGCTCCACGTAGGGTTAAATCGCTTAGCGCCTGTTTGGCTAGCATTTTTTCAGTTTCATTCTGATAAAATATCACGCTGCGATACGAACTCCCTTCATCTGGACCTTGGCGGTTGAGCGTAGTAGGATCGTGTGAGGTGAAAAATACTTTAATGAGTTCTTTATAACTGATAATTTTTGGGTTGTAATAAATCAAAACCGATTCGGCATGACCGGTAGTTTCTGAGCATACCTCTTCGTAGGTTGGGTTCGCGGTGTTTCCACCAGAATATCCGGCAATGGCCGAATCTATACCCGCTACCGATTCGTAAATATGTTCCGAACACCAAAAACAACCTTCGGCAAAAGCAGCCAGGGCTTTGCCTTTGGGGGCCACCAGGGAAACTGCCCGATTGTTGTTATTTTTTTTGCTTTGGGCTTGGCAGGAACTGCAAGACAAGCCAATAAGTAGGATGGCGAATAACTTTTTAATCATGCTCAAATTTAGACAATAAATCTAGCTTTTACCCCGCCCAACCTTCTCTATCTAAACTGCGGTAATGGATGGCTTCGGCTAAATGTTCTAGGCCAATTTCTTCGCTGTGCGCTAAATCGGCAATGGTGCGGGCTACTTTTAAAATGCGGTCGTAGGCCCGGGCCGAGAGGCCCAGTTTTTCCATGGCTTGTTTAAGTAGGGTTTGTCCGTCGGCATCAATTTTGCACAGGTTACGTACGGTTTGTGGGCTCATTTGGGCATTGCAATGCACTTCTTTTTTGTTTTTAAAGCGCTCGTGTTGTAGCCCCCGTGCTTGTATTACTCGTTCTCTAATTTCTTCACTTTTTTCGCTGCTGCGTTCCGAAGAAAGTTCCGAAAAATTAACGGGCGTCACTTCTACGTGCAAATCAATGCGGTCTAAAAGTGGGCCCGATATGCGGCTGAGGTATTTTTGTACCAAGCCGGGTCCACAAATGCACTCCTTTTCGGGATGGTTGTAAAAGCCGCAGGGGCAAGGATTCATAGAGGCTACCAACATAAAGCTGGCTGGATAGTCTACCGAAAATCGGGCTCTAGAAATGTTTACCTTCCGTTCTTCGAGGGGTTGGCGCATCACCTCTAAAACGGTGCGCTTAAATTCAGGCAATTCATCTAAAAATAACACGCCGTTGTGGGCCAAAGATATTTCGCCAGGTTGTGGGTGCATACCACCACCCACCAAAGCCACATCGCTTACGGTATGGTGTGGCGACCGGAAGGGCCGAACAGTCATGAGTGCATCGCTGGCAGAAAGCTTACCCGCTACCGAGTGAATTTTAGTGGTTTCTAAAGCTTCTTGCAAGTTTAAAGGAGGTAAAATAGTAGGTAGGCGTTTGGCTAACATGGTTTTTCCCGCCCCAGGCGGACCAATGAGAATGACATTGTGCCCACCAGCTGCAGCAATCTCTAGTGCCCGTTTAATATTTTCTTGTCCTTTTACATCCGAGAAATCGCTCTCATAACTGTTGATGTTTTTTAAAAATTCTTCTCGGGTGTTTACGGTGGTTTGTCTCGGTTGAAAGGTGCCGTTGAAAAATTCAGCCAATTCTTTTAGATTTTCTATGCCGTATACTGCCAAGTCGGCAACAATGGCTGCCTCCCGGGCTTGCGCCTTAGGTAAAAATAAACCGGTAAACCCATCTTTTTTGGCTTGTATGGCTATGGGCAAGGCGCCTTTTATGGCCTGCACAGTTCCATCTAGAGACAGTTCGCCCATTAACAAGTAATTAGAAAGTTGTTCCGATTGAATTTGTCCCGATGCCGCTAAGATACCTATAGCAATGGCTAAATCGTAGGCAGAACCCTCTTTGCGTAAATCTGCAGGCGCCAAATTCACCACAATTTTTTGCCGGGGCATGCGGAAGCCTGCACTGTGAATGGCGCTTTCTACCCGGTGCAGACTTTCTTTTACGGCATTATCGGGCAGGCCCACCATGTAGTATTGGGTGCCGGCACTAATGTTTACTTCTATAGTAATGGCCAAGGCTTCGATACCAAAGACCGCACTTCCGAAGGTTTTTACGAGCATAAAAAAACCATTTAAGTATAAACTGAAATGGCTTTTATTTATTGTTTGAAACGAAATATTTAGCGTTTCATGCCCGGCATTTGTGGCATGTTGCGCATCATTTTGGCTGCGGCCGCCGGGTTTGAGAACTGTTTCATCACTTTGCGCATATCTTCAAACTGTTTAATGAGTTTGTTTACTTCGGTAATGTTTGTACCCGAACCTTTGGCAATGCGGTTTCGTCGGCTAGTTACAATGCTATCGGGGTTTTCACGCTCATAAGGAGTCATGGAACGGATAATGGCTTCTACTGGTTTAAAGGCATCGTCATCAATATCTACATCTTTTATGGCTTTGCCCACACCGGGTATCATGCCCATCACGTCTTTCATATTGCCCATTTTTTTGATTTGCTGAATTTGGTTCAAGAAATCATTAAAATCGAAAGTGTTTTTACGAATTTTCTTTTGTAGCTCGGCTTGTTCTTTCTCATCAAAAGACATTTGAGCACGTTCTACCAAAGAGATTACGTCGCCCATGCCCAAAATACGGGAAGCCATTCGATCGGGGTGGAACACATCGAGTGCTTCCATTTTTTCGCCGGTACCAATAAATTTTATCGGCTTGTTTACAACCGATTTAATGGATAGTGCGGCACCACCACGGGTATCGCCATCTAATTTGGTTAATACCACACCAGTAAAATCGAGCCGATCGTTAAAGGCTTTGGCGGTATTTACGGCATCTTGCCCGGTCATGGCATCAACTACAAATAAAATTTCGTGAGGTTGCGTTGCGGCTTTTACTGCGGCAATCTCATTCATCATTTCTTCGTCAATAGCTAAACGGCCGGCGGTATCTACAATGACTATGTTGTTGCCATTCTTTTTGGCTTCGGCTATACCAGCTAAAGCAATGGCAATGGGATCTTTAGATTCTTTATCGGTGTATACCGCTACGCCTGTCTGTTCGCCCAATACTTCCAACTGGTCGATAGCGGCTGGGCGGTACACGTCGGCAGCTATTAATAAGGGTTTTTTACCCTTTTGACTTTTTAAGAAATTAGCCAATTTAGCCGAGAAGGTAGTTTTACCCGCACCGTTTAATCCGGCAATTAAAATAATACTCGGGTTGGCATTTAGGTTTAGTTCGGTAGCTTCACCACCCATGAGCTGGGTTAGCTCATCGTTCATAATCTTGGTAAGCAATTGCCCCGGCGATACGGCGGTTAGCACCTGCTGGCCCAATGCTTTTTCTTTTACCTCGTCGGTAAAGGTTTTAGCGGTTTTATAATTTACGTCGGCATCTAACAAGGCCTTCCGAATTTCTTTCATGGTTTCGGCCACGTTTATTTCGGTAATGGTGCCTTGCCCTTTAAGTACTTTAAAGGCTCTATCTAATTTATCTTGTAGGTTCTGAAACATGGTTTTATGAACGTTAATTGCGCTTAAAATGCATACAAAGGTATCAATTTTGATACAATAGATTCTTTTAATTGTCTTAAAAAACCACTAATTTTTTAAGGGAGGCAGTCGGTAAGCCGCAGGGTTTTGTCGGTAGCGCCGATAGGCTTCTTGAATGAAGCGAACCATATCGTAATCATTAGCTTCCAATACAAAGGAATAAGCCGGACGATATTGTTGCATAAAATCTTTGGCTTTGGCGCCGGTTAATCCGATAACCTGCTGTATTAAGGCCGGGGTATACCTGTAGTCAATTACTAAATCTTTAAAATCGCGATCGATGGTTTTTTGTAGGTTTCGGGCATTTTTACCCTGCCTGCTAAACAAACTATACAAGGCATCAATGCTTAAGCCTACGCCACCCAAGCCGCTGCCACCACCGGTATGCAAAAGGTCGGAACTGTTCCCAATGCGGTAAATATCTTTATACTCTTCCTGAATTTCTTGTAGCCGTTTAGAAGGTGTTTTTAGCGAATCTTTAATTACCACTTCTTGCAAGCGGATACTATTTCTGCGGAGATAAAAAACCAAATCGCTTGTACCCGAAACCTTAATGGTATCCGATCGAAATCCTTCCAATTGGGCTACCAATTCATCACCTGCTTGGGCCGTAAGTTTAAACTCTCCTTTAGAGTTATTGTATACCCCACTTTGAGTTTGGGTGTTTAGTATAAATACCCGAGCAAGACGAATCTTGCTATCCTTGTCAAAAACCACCCCTTGCACCAAGCGTTCTTGGGCAAAGCTGTAGCTGCTTAGGCAAAGTAGAAAAAAGAATATGGTTTTTTTCACAGGGTTAAAACTACACTAAATTTTAAAGGAGGCATGCTATTTTAACACACCTTAACACTCTTTAATTGGTAATTACCAATAATTGCCCTAGGTTAATGGTTTCGCCAGCCAGGCCATTTGCTTGTTTTAGCTTTTCTACCGACACCTTGAAACGCTGGGCAATGCCCGCAAGCGAATCGTTGGCCTTTACTTCATAAATTACCATTTTTACAGGAGCTTTTATGGCTTCGGTATTGGGCGCCACTGTGTTGTTACTTTTAATTTCTGCCTCCACCTTGTTTTCTCTGGCCATTTTTTCTCCAGCTTTTTCACCCACATCAAAGCGGTGTAATTGATAGCGTTCAATTAAGCCAATGAGCAAGTCGGGGTATTTGGGGTTGGTGGCGTAGCCCGCTTCTTTTAAACCGTGGGCCCACGATTTATAATCGTTTTTATCTAATTGAAAAAGGGCGGCGTAGCGTTTGCGTTTTAAAAATTCGGAATGGTCTTTATATGAATCTTCGGGTGTTTTATAAACTCGAAAACATTCGTTTTCGGTATCGTCGTTTTTTAAAATGGTTTTTCCGGTCCAATCTCCGGCACATTTAATACCAAAATGATTATTGGCTTGTACGGCCAAGTCGCTCTTCCCATTTCCACTTTCTAGTAAGCCCTGTGCCAACGTAATGCTAGCTGGAATGCCGTTGGCATTCATTTCTTGAATGGCAATATTTTTAAACTGCTCAATGTAGGCCTCGGCGATGGTAGTGGTTGTACCGGTTTTAGTAGCTATGGTTTTTATGGCTGGGGCGTCGGGTTTAAAAAAAGTACGTATGCCGCAAGAGGTTCCAAAGAGCGAAAAAACCAGACAGATTATCCCAATGTTCTTCATACTAATAAGTCAATTTTTGTCCCGGTTGCAAGCGGGAGGTTTTCAGTTTATTTTTTCTCATAATGGCCGAAACGCTTGTACCTAATCGCTTGGCAATTCCCGAAAGTGTGTCGCCCTTTTTAACAATATAGTGCTGTTGGATAGGCTTGACCACCACGGGTAGAAGTTTTGCCACGGTATCTACAAGCATTTCGGGTATTAACTGCGGTGGGCGGCTATCAAATTGATCTAGTTTGTATTTTTTGATAAAACCGAGCACTTGGGCACCCCAGGTTTTGCTATGGGCATAGCCTCCCCGTTGAATGCCCCTTACCCAATTTTTGTAATCATCGGAGCTATATTGTTTGAATAGTTTTGCAAAAGAAGGATGTTTTTTTAGCGTGGCGATAAAATCGGCATACGAATCATCTACCGAATTGTAGCTTTTGTAAGCAGATCGAATAGTTTTTACTCGATTTTTACCCTTAATGCCAAAATGATTGTTGAGGTGACGGGCAATTTTACTCGTTCCGCTAGCCGATTCGTGCATGGCAACAGCTAAAATAACACTGGCTGGCACACCCGTTTGGTTCATTTTTTCGATAGCCACACTTTTATAGCGTTCTACATAAACGCTGGCCGCTGTTTGGCCAAATCCACGGATCTGGGACAAAGTAAGTACGAACAAAAACACTATTTTTTTCATGGCGTTTATTTTTTTCTAATTACCCAAAGGCCATCGCGAATAGGCAATAAAAGAGGTTCTACTCTAGTATCGGCCGCAATTTTTTCATTTAACGCCACAATGCCGCTCGTATCTTTATCCAATTTATCTTCTTGTAGCACTTTGCCACTCCACAGCACATTATCAATCAATATAATACCGCCTGGTTTTACGAAGTCGAAAATTAAATCGTAATACAGCGCATTATTTTTTTTATCGGCATCAATAAAAACCAAATCTATGGGTTTGGTCCAGCCAGATAAAAACTCTTCGGCTTTGGCTAGGTGATAAAAAATCTGTTTGGCCCACTCCGATTCGTTAAAGTATCCACGTACCCGATCTTCTAATTCTTGGTTGCAATCTACGGTATGTAATTCACCATCGGCAGCTAAGCCTTCGGCCAAGCAAAGTGTTGCGTAGCCCGTAAAGGTGCCAATTTCTAGTATACATTGTGGTTTTAGTAGCTTGCTTAACAGGCTCAATGCCCTGCCTTGGTAGTGGCCAGATAACATACGTGGCATTAATACTTGCAAATGGGTTTCTCTATTAATCTTTTTCAGCAAGTCACTTTCAGGAGTGCTTAGCTTCTCTAAATAAGATTGTAGGGTTGCAGAAATAATATCCATGCTACAAAGGTACGGATTTTGAAAAAAGCGCTTTTTTAAAAGCCTTGGGCTTTTTTCTCCAAGTAAGATTGCAAGATGATGGTGGCCGAAACAATATCTATCCGCTCTTTGTTCTGTCGATCTTGTTTGTTTAAACCACTCTGGGCAATGGAGGCGCTTGCCATTTTAGAGGTAAAACGTTCATCCATGCGTTCTGCCGGAATGTTTGGAAAGTTTTTCTTTAGCAAACCAATAAAGCCCTTGATGTGTGGCTCAACTTGAGAGGCCGAGCCATCCATACGTTTGGGTTCACCTACCACAAAGCATTCTACGGCTTCGGTTTGCAGGTACTTGCTTAAAAAAACCAGAATATCCTGCGGATGAACGGTATCTAATCCGGTGGCAATTAATTGCAAGGGATCGGTAACCGCTATACCAATTCGCTTGGTACCATAATCAAAAGCCATAATGCGTGACATGCACAAAGGTTACGATTATGTATGAGAAGCCGAAATTTTTGGTATTTTGCACCATGCAGTTTCGTGCCATCATCGGTCAAGAAGAACTTAAAAAACACCTCATAGAAAGCGTTCAATTGGGCAGGGTGAGCCATGCACAATTATTTTTGGGGCCCGAAGGTTCTGGAAGTTTAGCTTTGGCGGTGGCTTATGCACAATATATTTCTTGCGAAAATAAGGGTGCAAGCGATAGTTGTGGCGAATGCAGTTCTTGCCGCAAGTACGAAAAACTGATCCACCCCGATTTGCATTTTTCTTATCCATTTTTTGCGAAACACAAAGAAGATACCGCACAAACATTC
This sequence comes from Sphingobacteriaceae bacterium, assembly GCA_044239195.1. Taxonomy (GTDB): domain Bacteria; phylum Bacteroidota; class Bacteroidia; order Sphingobacteriales; family Sphingobacteriaceae; genus JAIPAN01. The sequence continues at coordinate 25,984 of JBIIBV010000001.1, forward strand.
ATTTCGGAATGGCGTGAAGCCTTTTTACAAAACCCGTATTTGGGTTTAGATGCTTGGCGAAACAGCTTAGATGCCGATAACAAACAAGCCAATATTAATATTGCAGAGTGCCACCAAATTATTCAAAAACTCAGTTTAAAGCCCTTTGAGGCCGAATACAAGGTGTTAATTATGTGGTTGCCCGAGTATTTAGATAAAGCGGGAAATACCCTTTTGAAACTTATAGAAGAACCTACGCACAAAACCCTATTTATTTTGGTGGCCGAGCAGCAGGAACACATATTAAGCACCATTTTATCGCGAACGCAATTGGTTAAAGTGCCCGCCCTTAGCGATACCGAGGTGGAGCGCCATTTATTGAGTCTTTCTGTGGCGCCCGAACGGGCAAAACAATTGGCTTTTTTAAGTGAGGGGAATGTACAGGTAGCCCTAGATTTGGTAAATGAGGTAGAGAGCGACAATTTTGCACTCTTTACCGATTGGTTGCGCATGACTTTTGCCGACAAGGGGCCCAGCATATTGGATTTTGTAGAACAAATTTCTAAATCGGGGAGGGAGAACCAAAAAGCATTTTTACGTTACGGCATTCATTTTTTACGAGAATGCATGGTGTACCTTTCGGGCGCCAAAGAACTCATCCGTTTGCCCGAAAACGAATATTCAGTAGCGGTTAATTTCTCCGAAAAAGTATTGAGTTTGTCCAAAGCCGAAGCGGTTATTTCGGAATTAGAGAAAGGACACTATCATCTTTCGCGGAATGCAAACCCAAAAATTTTATTTTTAGATGTATCTTTACAATTCGTTAAGATATTAAGGTTTAATACACTCCCCGAGGGGATTCAATATATAGGGATTTAATTATGGGATGTGGAAGTTGTTCTTCTGGAGGCTGTGCCCCAGCCGGTTGTAAAAGCAATGGTGCTTGCCTTACCAATGGCTGCAGCAAATTAGATGTATACGATTGGCTTTCCCATATGGATATGCCTAGCAATTATAAGCCCTTTGATATTCTCGAAATCAAGTTTAAGGGTTCACGAAAAGATTTTTTTATAAATACCGATAACCTCTACTTAGAGCCCGGCGAATTGGTAACCGTTGAGACCGGATCGAGTGGTTTTGATGTAGGCCACGTATCGCTAACCGGCGAATTGGTGCGCATGCAATTGAAAAAACGCAATGTTAAAACCGAAGAGGTAATCAAAAAAATTATCCGCAAGGCTACCGAAGCTGATGTAGAAAAGTGGAAACTAGCCAAAGAGGCCGAGTTTGAAACCATGCACAAAGCACGTGTATTGGCTAAAGAATTAGGCTTGGCCATGAAGTTGAGCGATGTAGATTATCAGGGCGATAAAACCAAAGCCACGTTTTATTATACAGCCGAAGGTCGTGTTGACTTTAGAGAGTTGATTAAACGCATGGCCGAGAAATTCCGCGTTCGTATTGAAATGCGCCAGATAGGTATGCGTCAAGAAGCTAGCCGCTTAGGTGGCATTGGTTCTTGCGGACGAGAATTGTGTTGCTCTACTTGGCTTACTGATTTTAAAACGGTTTCTACTGCAGCGGCCCGTTATCAAAACCTTTCGCTAAACACGTTAAAACTAGCGGGGCAATGTGGCAAACTGAAATGTTGCCTCAATTACGAGTTAGATACTTATATGGATGCTTTAAAAGACATTCCAAACAATGTAGATAAACTAGAAACCGGAAAAGGGCTAGCCCGACTTCAGAAAACAGATATTTTTAAAAAATTGATGTGGTACAGCTACCCCGATAACGAAGATTGGATTCCGTTACACGCTGCAAGAGTAAGAGAAATAAAAGAATTGAACAAAAACGGCGAAAAGCCCGACGATTTAAATGATAGTGCGGTAGAGTTGGCGGAGAAAACACCGGTGAAAACTTTTGATTACGAAAATGTGGTTGGGCAAGATAGTTTAACCCGTTTAGACAATCGGAACAAAGGGCGTAATAACAAAAACCGCCGCAACAACCGCCCTAAAAACACCAATGGTGGTCCTCCGCAGCAAGTTGCAGCGGGTACGCCGGCTCCAAGCGCTGCTCCGCGAACCAATAACAACCGCCGCCGCCCACCACGTAGGCCCAATACCAATACCCCAAAAGCAGAGTAAGTAAATGAAACGCATTCTTCTTATTTTTTGCCTTGGTGTGCTTTTATCGGGTTTTGCATGTCAAAACCAGCAGGTAGTAGTAGATGAAAATCAGTCGATAAATAAGGCAAGGTGGACCTACGTAAATCCCATTAAAATTAAAGTACCCATTGTAGATACAGCCGCGGCTTATACTCTTTTTATAAACTTACGTCATACTGAAGAGTATGCCTATTCCAATATTTTTATCCGCATTAAACAAGGCAATCCCAATAAAACGCAAACGGTTTGGAGAAAAGAATACACTTTAGCCAATTTAGATGGGGAGTGGTTGGGTACCGGCTCTGGAAATTTGCGAAGCCACCAATTGGTTTTGTTCAAAAATCATCATTTTCCTCATCCAGGAACGTATGTGTTTGAGCTAGAACAAAACATGCGGGATAACCCCCTAAAGGAGGTTAGCGATATTGGGTTACGGGTAGAAAAACAGCCTTAGCTTTACAATAAACTCAACAATTTCTCTAATTCCATTCCCCTAGAACCTTTTATTAATACGGTGCTATTCTCAATAGGGTGCTTGCGTAAAGCCTCTTCGGTATCTGCTACGGTTTTGTAAAATTCGGCCTTACTTGTTTTTTGTTGATCGAAGAAATCAACACCAATAAAAATGTATCTGCTAGCCGGAATGGCCAAGGCCCTTTCGATAATTGCGGCGTGCTCTGCTGGAGATTCGGCCCCCAATTCAAACATATCGCCCAAAATAAGTACCTTATTTGCTCCCGGCAGCTTTTCTAAATTCTCTAAAGCGCCTAGCATGCTACTGGGGTTGGCATTGTAGTAATCGCAAATAAGCGTGTTTTTTTCAGTTTTTGTAAGTTGGGAGCGGTTGTTCGTTGGAATATATCCGCTAATGCCAGCATTTATTTCCTCGGTGCGCAAGTCAAAAAATGCGCCCACACAAATGGCTGCCAATACATTTTCTACATTGTACCCACCTGTTAAGTGGGTGCTTACTTCGTGTTTTAAATCGTCAAACTCTACCCGTTCACGTTTCCAAGCCACACTTAAAAAAGGAACTTCGGTGGTGCTGTGTCCCGAAATAAAATTATCCATACCGGCACCATAAAAAACTAATTTAGTAAGCGGATACTTTCTGCAAAGTGCGTTTAACTCTAAATTCTCATGACTTACAAACACTACCCCATCTTTTTTGGCTAAATAGGCATACAATTCACCCTTTCCTTTCCTTACACCCTCTAATCCGCCGAAACCCTCTAGGTGTGCTTTGCCAATATTGGTAATTAAGCCGTGAGTGGGCTGCGCAATTTGGCAAAGCCGGTTAATTTCTTGTTGATGGTTGGCCCCCATTTCTATGATGGCAATTTTTACCTCGGGCCCGATGGACAAAATACTGAGTGGAACACCAATGTGGTTGTTTAAATTACCATGAGTGGCAAAAGTGCAATAATGTTGACTCAGCACCGCATACAACAACTCTTTGGTAGTGGTTTTACCGTTGCTACCGGTAATACCAATTACCGGAATGTGTAAGTGCTTGCGGTGGTGGGTGGCTAGTTGTTGTAGCGTTGTTAAAACGTTATCCGCTAAAATTAAACGTTCATTCCCGTTGGTTTTGGTATCAACTATAGCGTAAGCAGCACCCAATCCTACCGCTTTCTCTGCAAAGGTATTGCCATCAAAATGTTCCCCTTTTAGTGCAAAAAACAAACAGCCCGGGGTTATTTTTCGGGTATCGGTACAAATAACCGGGTGTTTTAAATAAATCTCGTACAGTTCTTCAATCGACATCATTGGGTACCAATATACAAATTGCAGGCTTGCCACCCAAGTGCGATAAAAAAAGCCACGCTTTTTGGCGTGGCTTTAGGTTATTTTTTTAAAAGCGTGGAGTCGGTGGTGCACGTAAGGCCATCTTTCCCCATCATCCAGGTGCTTGGCGCTCCAGTACCATCTGCTTGGTAATTTTGTGCATTGGTTGGGATACAATCGTATAAATTGTAATGCTCCAGGTATTCATTTAAATCGGCTTGAATAACCAACCGAGAATTTTGAGGAACCTTAAGCGTTACCTTTACACGTTGGTTGCGCCACAATTCAGACGGTATTAAATGTATAGCCTCGTCTAAAAGTAACACCGAATCTTGTTGAAGAACGCGGTATTTTATGCGTTTAACTGCTGCCAATGCAGTCTCGAAGTTTTTACCGTTAGAGATGTATTGCACAATAACCGAGGCAGTATTGTCGCTGCTGGCCTCTATGTTTAAGCGCATATTATCCGGAGAGTCGTGGTCATTCTGATTGATAACTATTTTGCCTTTTGTATAGTGCCCATCTACATGGTAGCTTAAGCTATCTTCTTTGGTTAAAAATTTATCTTTATTAAGTTGAAGATAATAGGTCGGGTAGGTTTTTAAAGCCATTGTTTGTGAAAAACGAGCCTCTTGTTTAAACTCACCAGCGGTTTTAAAGCCGTAGTACAAACCAATAGATAAGGCTACTATCCACACCATTAAAAGGGCAAAGGAACCATTTTTACCAACCGTGCTTTTATTAAACAATACCCGCACGGCAAATAAAATGAGTGATATCAAGGGGATGATTACAACCAAAAAAGCCGAAATGTAAATAGCCGCCTGGTATTCGGGGTTTACAATACTAAAAGGGAATATGGGTAATTCCGAACTGTTCCAAACCCCCAATACTGCTAGTAAGGCTACAAAAAGGGAGAATAAAAGCAATACCCCCATGGCAATACTAAAGCCGCCAATAATTTTAATAAGTACCATACCAGTTTTTCCTAAAAATTTACCAAAGTGCGAAAAGAGTTGCTCAATAAATCGGCCTAACCGTTGAAAAAATGGCTGTACTTCCTTTTGTGCAGTATGTAAGTGTTCTTTTACAGCGGCAACTTCCTCGTCAAAATTCTTTTTAAAGTTTTGTAAGGTGGCTGCTTCTCCTTTCATGGCTAATTTATCTGCCCGGCTAATTGCTTTTGGTAGTACTATCCATAAAATAAGGTATAGGATGAAGCCTGTTCCAAAGAAAAAGAAACTCAATAGAAAGAGTAATCTAATCCAACGGGGTTCTAGATCGAAATAGTGGCCAATGCCCGCACAAACACCGCCTATAATTCGGTCTTCTGTATCTCTAAATAATCTTTTGTCTGCTCGAATTGTGTTTTCGTCGCTTTCTTCATCCGGAAGTTCAAAATCGTTCGGGCTACCCATTTGTTGGGTTACCACCAACACATCAGCCAACACAATTACCTGTTTGTTTTCTTTTGAGAGCAGTTCGTTAAACATTTCTGCCAAGCGATTTTCAATGTCGCCCACTATTTCATAGCTATCTGTATTATAACCAAAATGTTTTTTCACTTGGTTCATGTAGCTAATTAATACCTCGTATGCATCTTCTTCTATATGAAAAACTATGCCGTTTATGTTTATAATAATCGTTTTATTCATGTCCGCTATTTTTTCGTTTTTTTAATCCCGGCTGTTTCAACGGCAAAGGCCAGTTCTTTCCAGGTGTTGTTTAGTTGTTCCAAGGTTTTACTGCCCTCTGCTGTTAATTGGTAGTATTTTCGCGGAGGCCCTGAGGTTGATTCTACCCAGTTGTAACTGAGTAAACCGTTGTTTTTTAAACGGGTTAAAAGGGGGTACAGTGTACCCTCTACCACCAATAGCTTGGCTTCTTTTAGCTCATTGATGATATCTGAGGCATATATTTCCCCTCGGGAAATAATGGATAGAATGCAATATTCCAAAATTCCTTTCCTCATTTGGGTTTGCGTATTTGCTAGTATCATGATACAAAGATATAGGTATTGTTTGGTAATATGCAATACATAGTAGTAAATAATTTAAATTTAATTTTTATAATGAGCCCTCAGGCACCCAAAAACGTATAATTATTGATTATTTAATAGAAGCTAGATTACTCCAATGAATTAGGCCTATGAAAGCTACACTTTTCACTAAGTTTCTGACATTTTTATGTCGAATGATTAAACATTAATTACTTGATAATCAGTATATTAAATATTAATTATTAAAATACGTTTAAATTTATTTTGTTATAACACTTATGCTTCTCATATTTATGGTTACAAATAATCAATAGTTAACATAAATCTTAAAAAAAATTGTATGAAAAAACTCTTACAAAGTTTGTTCATTTTGATGTTAGTTGCTTCAGCAGCGCTAGCACAAGATCGAACCGTAACAGGTACTGTTTCTGCCAAGGAGGATGGCTCAGCCCTTCCTGGAGTTAGTATCCAAGTAAAAGGAACTAAAGTAGGTACACAAACTAGTACTGATGGTAAGTTTACCATCAAAGTTCCGCAAGGATCTACAGACCTTGTATTTACCTATATTGGATTTCTTCCTCAAACTGTTAAAATTGGTACTGCAACCTCTTTAAAGATTGTATTATCTGAAGATGCCAACCAGTTAGCTGAGGTAGTAATTCAAGTGCCTTATGGCTCAACAACCAAAAAGGCATTTACAGGTGCCGAAACTACCATTACAAACAAAGACATTCAAAAACGTCAAGTGACTTCAGTGACTCGAGTTTTAGAAGGACTAATTCCGGGAGTGCAAACTACCAGTGGTGGTGGTGCTCCAGGTTCTGGTGTTTCTGTTTTAATTAGAGGTGTTGGTTCAATTAATGCCAGCTCTTCTCCTTTGTATGTAGTTGATGGCGTACCCTATGGTGGTACTATTTCTGGAATTTCTACAGACGACATTGAAAACGTTACCGTATTAAAAGATGCTGCTGCATCTGCACTTTACGGTTCTCGTGCTGCCAATGGGGTAATTATGATTACCACCAAATCTGGTAAATCAGGCACGGCAAAAATTGATGTAAGTTTCCGCTCAGGTGTTTCAGAAAGAGCTATTCCAGAATACGATCGAGTAAGTACCCCCCAATTCTATGAATTGATGTGGGAGGCTGCCAAGAATCGATATATTGCTGCAGGACAAACAACAGCTGCTGCAATTACCAGCGGAAATGGATTATTTTCCGGTTCAAGTGGTGTAATTTATAATGCTTACAGCTTGCCTTTAAGTACCCTGATTGATCAAAGCACAGGTAAAGTTAAATCTGATGCCCGCTTGATTTATCAAGATAATTGGTCAGAAGCTTTATTCCAAACTGCTAAAAGAAATGATTTAAATATGAATATTTCTGGTGGCAATCAAAACAGCGATTACATTGTTTCATTTGGTTATATTAAAGAAGACGGTACTGCCAAATTTTCGGGATACGATCGAATAAACGCACGTTTAAAAGTAAACTCTGCGGTTAAATCGTGGTTAGATGTTGGCTTGAATGTTGGTGCTGCCATTTCTAATAGTAAAGGTCTTTTTACTGGAGGTACCGCTACCTCTAATCCGTTTTATTATTCTCGTTACATGGGTCCAATTTATCCGGTTTGGCAACGCGATGCCAACGGAGGCTATGTGATTGATCCACTTACAGGACAGCAGAAATTAGACTGGGGAGTTGCAAGTCAGATGGGAGCTAGACCATATGCAGGCAACTCCAACTTATTGGGTACCCTAGCTATGGATGAACGTTCTCTTAGAAGAACCGAAGGTTCGGTAAACACCTTTTTAAATGTTAAATTTTTAAAAGATTTTTCGTTTAAAACTACATTTGGTGGAAACTACTACAACGCTTTAGAAACCGCCTATCAAAACTCACAATTCGGAGATGCGGCTAACGTAACTGGCCGTTCAACTAAAGGGAATAACGCAAGTTTTACCTATACCTTTAACCAAGTACTATCTTGGAAAAAATCGTTTGGTGGGCATAATTTTGCTGTACTAGCAGGACATGAAAACTACTCATATGATCTTAGAGCGGTAAGTACTACTAGAACAGGCTTCCCTTTTCCTTTGCTACCTGAATTAGCTTCTGCAGCAACTATTACTGGAAGTTCTTCTTCATTAGATTTACATAAAATTGAAAGTTATTTTAGCCAGTTAAACTATAACTATAAAGATAAATATCTATTGTCTGGAAGTATTAGACGAGATGGTTCTTCTAGATTCCAAGTAGACAACCGTTGGGGTAACTTTTGGTCTGTGGGTGGAGCATGGCGTTTATCTCAAGAACCCTTCATGAAAGGATTTAGCTGGATTAATGAATTGAAGCTTCGTGCTAGTTATGGTCAACAAGGTAATGAAGACACCAACAACTATTACTCATGGCAAGGATTGTACTCTTATGGATATAATAACGGAAGTTTACCTGGTATTATTAGATCAAGCATTGCCAACCCAGCGTTAGAATGGGAGAAAAACATCGCATCTAACATTGGTTTTGATGCGCAATTATTCGGAAGGGTAGATTTAACCGCCGAGTATTATGAACGTACTTCCAAAGATTTGTTATTTGACGTGCCATTGGCTCCATCAACCGGTGTTTCATCCATTACACGTAACGTGGGAACGATGAAAAATTCAGGTATTGAATTGCAATTGGGTTACAATGCTGTTAAAAGCAAAAACTTCGATTACAGAATTGATGTGAATTTGTCTCGTTACAAAAACAAAATTACTCAACTGCCTTTGGCTGAAATTGTGAGTGGTACCAAAAAACTAATGGTTGGCCAAGATATCTATGCTTTTTGGTTAAGAGAGTATGCGGGTGTAAACCCTACTAATGGCGATGCTTTATACTACCAAGATGTGAAAGATGCCAATGGATTAGTAATAGGCCGTACTACGGTTAACAATATCAATAATGCTACTTTTTACTATAAAGGTTCTGCTATCCCCGATTTAACGGGCGGTATCAACAATTCGTTCCGCTATAAAGGCTTCGATTTCTCGTTCTTAACCTCATTCCAAGTAGGAGGTATGTTTTACGATGGAAACTACGCGGGCTTAATGCAAAGAGGAACCAACTTTGGCCAACATTTACACGTTGATCAATTGAGAAGATGGCAAAAAGCTGGGGACATTACCGATGTACCTAGATTGCAGACAAACATCACCTTACAAGATGGTACATCTACCCGATTCTTATTTGATGCCAGTTATTTAAGTATCAAGAACGTGAATTTTGGCTATACAGTTCCTAAAAACGTTTTAAAGAAATTAGGTATCAGTAGTTTACGTGCATTTGTGGCAGCAGATAATTTGCTTCTCCTTACCAAGAAAAAAGGGATGGACCCGCAACGTGCATTTAACGGAACCTCAGATTTTACGTACCCACCTTTCCGTACGCTCACCTTTGGTTTAAATGTTAACTTATAATACGAAATAACATGAAAAAAATATTTTTAAAATCTAGCCTTATGGTGTTACTGTTGGTAACCCTAACGGCTTGTAAGAAAGAATACCTCGACACATTGCCTACAACCGCCATACGCTCGGAAGAAGTGTTTAAAACAACGGATGGTGGCTACGTGGCCCTAAATGGGATTTACAGAATGATGTGGGCTACTTATGGTGGTAGCCAAGGTCATTTCGGTCAGAAATCTGCTGATCTGACCATGGATTTAATGGGTAACGATATGATTACATATCAAGCAGGATATGGCTGGTTTAATGCAGAGTATGCGCTTACCGCTATAACTAGTCCACTTGGTGGTACACGCTCTGCTTTAACTTGGGCGTATTACTACCAAATCATCAACAATGCCAATGTAATTATCGAAAATATCGATAATGCTTCGGGTGCAGTAGCCGATAAAGAGAATATCAAGGGGCAGGCACTTGCCCTTAGAGCACATTCTTACTTTTATTTAATTAATTTGTGGCAACATACCTATAAAGGCAATGAGACTAAACCTGGTGTACCTTTATATACCACTTCGAGTATTGTAGGAAAACCACGCGGAACCGTTCAACAGGTGTATACCCAAATCCTAGCAGATTTAGGTACCGCTAGAACGCTGTTAACAGGAAAAACCCGCAAAAGTTTTTCTCATATCAATACATCAACGGTTGATGGTATTTGGGCACGTGTGGCCTTGCAAATGGAAGATTGGCCAACTGCGGCCACTAAAGCAGCAGCAGCACGAACCGGTTATGCATTAATGTCTAATACCGACTATACATCGGGCTTTAGTAAGAGAAACGGAGAGTGGATGTGGACCTTAGAAATCCCGAACGATCAAGCTACCATTTACGGCTCTTTTTGGTCGCATATGGATCATACCGCTGGCGGCTATTCTTCTTTGGGTATGTGGCGTTTGATGCCTAAAGCACTTCATGATCTGATACCTGCTGCCGATACACGTAAAACGTTATTCCCAACAGCGGGTCTTGTAGTTCCGCCTTACGGTAGTACCAAATTTAGATTAACCGTTTCTGGTTCTTGGGCCGGCGATTATGTACTCATGCGTTCGGCAGAAATGTATTTAATTGAAGCGGAGGCAAAAGCTAAAAACAGTGACGAGCCAGGAGCTATACTTGCTATTAATGCACTTGTACAACCTCGTAACTCAGCGTATGATGCTACTAGTCTTACAGGCACCGCCTTGGTAGATGAAATTAGATTGCAACGCCGCATAGAGCTTTGGGGTGAAGGTTTTTCGCTTTTAGATATCAAGCGCTTAAATCAGCCATTGGCTAGAGCGACCGGAACGGGTAATCATGGGGCATTAGCCACTGTTTACACCTTACCTGCACAAGATCCAAAATGGCTCTTTAAAATTCCGCAAGCAGAGTTTGATGCTAATAAAGCATTGGTTGCTGCGGATCAAAATCCATAAGTAGCATTTTTTGCGAACAAAAAAAGGGCAGCAAGATTAAATTCTTGCTGCCCTTTTTTAATTTATAATTATTTAAAACAATGCTAGTTAGTTATCTAATTTGTTTGAGAAGCTAAAAAAATGTGGAAAACACAAAATGTGTAAAACATTGATAATCAATTATATATAATCATTTTTTCAAAAAATGTTTAAAATTATTTTGTTGTAACATTTATTATTAAGATATTTAATATGATAAATAATCAATAATTAACATTCAACTTAATTAAAAATTGTATGAAAAAACTCTTACAAAGTTTGTTCATTTTGATGTTAGTTGCTTCAGCGGCGCTAGCACAAGATCGAACTGTAACGGGTACAGTAACCGCTAAAGAAGACGGTTTACCATTACCTGGAGTTTCCGTAAAAGTCAAAGGAACTACAACGGGTACTCAAACCGGTGCTGACGGTAAATTCAGTTTAAAAGTAACCACTGCTTCTCCCGTGTTGCAGTTTTCGTTCATTGGCTATACAAGAGCAGAACTTGCTGTTCCAGCTTCTAATAGCCTTAATGTAGCTTTGACTTCAGATAGCAAAATGCTTTCTGAGGTAGTGGTAACCGCCTTAGGTGAAACTCGTGAGAAAAAAGCACTTGCTTATTCAGTAGGTGAGGTTTCTGCCGAGAAATTAACCATTGCAAAAAATACCGATATCAGTACTGCTTTGGCAGGTAAGGTAGCCGGTGTGCAATTGGTAGGTTCACCAAGTTCAACTTTTGGCAACGCGAATATCATTATTCGTGGTATCAATGGTTTAGCTCCAGGCAGTCCATTATTTGTGGTAGACGGTACGCCAACTGCCCAAGAAGATGTGATTATGGATAACGTAGAGAACATCAGTGTACTGAAAGGTGCATCTGCGGTAGCTCTTTACGGTAACCGTGCTGCAAATGGGGTTGTAATTGTTACCACCAAAAAAGGTAAACGCAACACCAAACCAAGTGTTGAAGTAAACCTAAGTACCAACTTTGAAAACCTTTCTTTAATTCCGGGTTATCAGAACCAGTATGCGGGTGGTTATACTTCAACCATGTCACATAAGAACTCTTACGTTCCTTATGGTCAAGTTTTTGATGATGCTGGTTTTTACATATTTAAGTATGATCCAGTTTACTCTGGTCACCCAGCAAGTTGGGCAGCTTTTGATAATCAGCGTATATTAGAATACGGTGCCGATGAAAGCTGGGGTCCAAAAATTGGCGGTCAACAATACCGTTCATGGTCTAGTTGGTATCCGGGTTCTAAATTTGGTCAAACTACCGCATTGGTAGCACAACCAGATAACATTAAAGATTTTTTCAGAACCGGTAGAAACCAAAACAACTCCATTGCATTTAGTGGTGGTGGCGAAGGATACAATTTCCGTGTTACCTACCAAAACCAAAACCGTTCGTTAATTTTAGAAAACTCTAAAATGGATCAACACCAGTTTGGTATCAATGGAGCTTACGATTTATCTAAAAAAGCAAAAATTACGACCGAATTTGGTTATACCCACCGTAGTACTACCGGAACTCCTCAAGAAGGATACCGTAACGATGGATTAAACGTAACTCAAGGCTTTAACCAATGGTTCCAACGTCAACTTGATTTAAATGAATTAAAAGACTATAAGAATGCCGATGGTTCATTTAAATCTTGGAATATTGGAGATCCTAACTTTACTGCCGATCCTGCCGCTTATTTAGCTCCACAATATTGGGATAGCCCGTACATGGTTATGCAAAATAATTATGGTACAGGTAAAAACAACCGTTTAGTGGGTAATATTGGCTTAACTTACGATTTGGCTAAAAACTTAACATGGCAGTCTAATTTCAGAACCAGCTATGCTCAAGGAAATAGTGATTTCCGTATCGGAACTGGTGGTTTAGAGCAAGACTCTTACCAATTAAGCTCAAGTACGAATTCGGAGATGAACTACGAAACCAATTTGATGTACAAAAAATCGTGGAAAGACCTTAGCTTTGATGCTTTGGTGGGTGGTAACATTCGTAACAACCGTTATACCGATTTATTTATGGCTACTCAAGGTGGTTTATCGGTTCCTAACTACTTCGATATTACGGCTTCTATTGCCCGTCCAACTACAACTAGAGGTTATAGTGCTCGTACTGTACGAAGTGTATACGGACGTGCATCTTTGGGTTATAAAGGTATTATTTATGTAGACGGATCTCTTCGTAACGATTGGTCTTCGGCATTGCCAACTACGAGCAATAATTATTTATACCCTTCAATCGGATCTAGTTTCATCTTCTCTGAATTGTTAAAAGGTGGAATTAAAAATGTAATTAGCTTTGGTAAAATCCGTGGTAGTTATGCTCAAGTAGGGTCTGATCTTGGTTTCAACCAAGTAAATACCGCTATTGCTAGAGGATCTATTTACGGCGATCAAGCTTCTTTCGCTGTAGGCGATCAATACCGTTCGGGTAATGTAAAACCAGCACTAACCAAATCATGGGAAGTAGGTGCCGAGTTTAAATTATTCAACAAATTTGGTATCGATTTCTCGTACTATGTAGATAACAATATCAACCAAATTCTATCATTAGATGTTTCTGGTGCTTCTGGATTTACCAGCAACCAAATTAATGCGGGTAATATCCAACGTAAAGGATTAGAGGTGGCTTTCACTGCAACTCCGTTTAAAACCAAAAACTTCCAATGGGATATGAACTTAAACTTTGCGAAAAGTGAATCATTCGTAAAAGAGCTATCGTCTGAATTGAAAACCTATGTATACGGTACAACTTGGAATGATGCTCGTTTAGAACTTCGCGAAGGACAAAAATGGGGCATGCTTGTTGGTCGTAAATGGAAAACCGATGCCAATGGAAATACCACCATATTAACCACAGGTTTACCAGATTACAACATCAACCAAGATTTAGGAAGTATTGTACCTGATTTTACCGGTGGATTTATCAATACCTTACGCTATAAAGGATTCGATTTAGGTTTCTCTATCGATTTCCAAAGCGGCGGTCAGTTCTTCTCTACTACCAAAATGTTTAACTACGGTGCTGGTTTATCAGAATTCACCGTGGGTACCAACGAAAAAGGTGGTGATTGGAGAGCTTATCCTGGTACCTACGCTATCCCTGCTGGAGGTACGTACGGCTCCGTTGGTTCAGGTAATGTACAAACAGGTGTTAATGCTGGCCAAAATGGTGGTATTTTAATACCAGGCTTATTTGCCAATGGTAACGTAAACAACCGTTACGTTCCTGCCCGTAACTACTTCTACACTGCCTTACAACGCGATTCTCGTAACTGGATATTAGATGGTTCTTATGTTAAGTTAAGAGATATTCGTTTTGGCTATACCATTCCTACCAAATGGTTGGGTGGTAGCAAATACGTTAAAAACGCCAATTTGGGTGTAATTGTTAGCAATGCTTTATTGTTATGGGCACCTGCTAAAAAATACGGAGTTGATCCTTCTGAGTTAGAAGACTTCTGGAACGAGGGTGGACAATTGAGTTCTACTCGTACTATTGGTGTCAACCTTAAAATTGGATTTTAATCACAATGAAAAGAATCAATAAAAACATGAAAAAGATATATTCACTCGTATTTACAGCTGCAGTAATCATGATTGCTGCCTGTAAACCCGGAGATTTTGGTGATGTAAACGTGAGTCCTACTATACCTGCGTCGGCACCAGCCAAATCTCTGTTAACCAATTCTTTGCAGTCCTTGCCAGGAACAGTTTTTGGCAATAGCACGGCTAATTTTTATGTCCAATATTTATCTGAAGGTCCATATCCTGGTGCTTCTTTATACAATGGCAAAAACTTTAGCTGGAGCGGTTATTACGCTGGTCCAATGTTCAATTTGCAAACTATTATTGACTTCAATAATGCAAATAGTGCCTTGGCTTCAGAGTCAGTTAATGGTGCAAAAGTTAATCAATTGGCTGTTGCTCGTATTTTAAAGGCCTATTACTTTTGGTGGTTAACCGATCGTTACGGTAACATTCCGTACACCGAAGCTTTAAAAGGCGGTGCCGATTTTACACCTAAATACGATACCCAGCAATCAATTTATTATGCCTTGTTTACCGAATTGAAACAAGCGCACGATCAAATTAATGTGAATGCAGCTGGGGTAACTGGCGATATTTTATTCAATGGCGATATGGCCATGTGGAAAAAATTCGCGAATACTACTCGTTTATTTATGGCGTTGCGTTTAATTAAAAACGATTATGCCAAAGGTAAAACCGAGTTTGCCGCAGCCATTACCGATGGTGTATTAACTAGTAATGCGGATAATGTAGTGTATTCTTACATCGGTTCCGATCCAAATAACTGGAATCCGTGGTATGCAAACTACACTGTAAGTAATCGTAACGACTATGCCATTTCTAAAACTTTAGTAGACTATATGGGCCCTAAAGGTGATCCTCGTTTACCTATTTATGGTGAAACAGGCTTCAGTGGAGGTACCTCATATCTAGGTGTTAAAGGTTTAGCTTATGGAAGTTCATCAGCTACTAACATTCCATATGCTTACAGCCGTATTGGCGATGCTTTCCGTTCTGCGGGTTCTCCGGCCTATGTTTACACTTATGCGCAGGTTGCATTTGCCTTGGCAGAAGGTGCCAAAGTGGCCTACATTACTGGCGGCGATGCTCAAGCCCAAATCCATTATGAAGATGCTATTGAAGCTTCTTGGGATCAATACGGGGTGTACGATGCTACGGATTTTGCAACCTATATTGCACAGTCGGGCGTTGCCTATAGTGCAGCTACTGGCTTACAACAAATCATCGAGCAAAAATGGGTACACCAATACTTAAATGGATACGAAGCATGGGCCGATTGGAGAAGAACAGGATTCCCTGTATTGACTCCTGCTGGTTCTTCTGTAGATGCTCGTGGTATTCCACGTCGTCAAGGCTATCCATCTAATGAGGGTGCTATCAATGGTGCAAACTATTCAGCGGTGGTAACCGCTCAGGGTGCAGACGATAATTACACCAAAATGTGGTGGGATTTATAATAAACCCCCTCTAATTTTTAAAACCCCCACCAATTTGGTGGGGGTTTTTTTATGCCCAAAATTTTGCGAAAAGGGAGTTTAGCCACGCATTATCGCATAAAATACAAAACTTACACCAAGCGATATAAAATTTATTTATCCGATTTATTTGCAAGTGCATACAATTTAACTTTAACTTCACGTTAAATTAATCAACTAAATACACGGATTTATGAAAAAAGTACTACGCTACAGTTTAATTTTGTGCTTGCTGCTTGGGGCAAAGGCCCATGCACAAGACCGAGTGGTGAGTGGTAAAGTTACCGCCGCCGATGACAAGTTGCCTATACCCGGTGTTACCGTAAAAGCGGTGGGTGCCAGTGCGGCTACCCAAACCAATGCCGATGGGCTCTTTACACTCTCCATACCCGAGGGTGTTACGCAATTGCAATTTTCTTTTTTAGGTTACGCTACCCGCACCTTACCCATTGCCACCGGTACTATGAATGTGGTGCTTAAGCAAGATATGAGGGAGTTAGACCAAGTGATTATTGTAGGAGCTTTGGGAACCAAGCGTACAGCCCGCTCTACCAGTAGCAATACCCAAAGTGTAGATGCCAAGCAATTAAACACCGTACAACAAACCAATTTAAACAATGCCCTAGCCGGTAAGGTTTCGGGTATTCAGGTGCGTAGCCAATCGGCTGCTGCTTTAGGTAGAAATACCGAGGTCCGCTTGCGTGGCGTATCTGGTTTAGGAACCGGAACTGGTGCACTTTATATTGTAAACGGAACCGTATTGCCGAATGTAGATGATATCAATATAGATGATATTGAGAATGTTTCGGTATTACAAGGGGCTGCTGCTGCTGCACAATTCGGTTCGCAGGGTGCTAACGGTGCCATTATTATTACGCTAAAAGATGGTAAAGAAGCTACTACTGGCTTGGGTGTAAACTTCAGTACCGGCATGCAATTCGAAAAGGCATACGTGCTGCCTAATTATCAGAACACCTACGCAGGTGGTGCCGCTGGCGATTTAATGCAATACACCTATAAAGCCGGCGATCCGGTGGAATGGCAAGCCCTAAGTGGTAAATACTACCACGATTATAGCGATGATGCATCTTGGGGCCCACGCATGGTAGGGCAAGAATACATTCCTTGGTATGCCTGGTACGCAGGTTCACCCTATTCGTACAAAACAGCCAAGCTTACGCCACAGCCAGATAATGCCAAAGATTTTTACAGTACAGGCATTACCCGTACCAATAACATCAGTTTAAGTACCGCCAGCGATGTAATGAAATTCAAGTTTACCTATGCCAATCAAGATATTGATGGCTTATTGTATGGTACTTCCTTAAAAAAGAATACCCTAAACCTCGTATCGAGCTACAAATTAAATGACCATTTTGAGCTAAGTGCCGATATAAATTACATCAACCAACGCCAAAATGGAGAAATTGATGATTTGTACTCCAATCAATCTTCTGGTTCATTCAATCAATGGTTTCACCGCGATTTGGATATGGGCATTATGAAAGAGTTACAAAATTTAACCACTCCCGACGGTGTGTATGCAAGTTGGAACCACGCCAACCCTGATTCTTTTGATGCGGCGAACCCACGAAATTTTTATGCCGGTAATTATTGGTATAATTTTTTCACCTATTTTAATTTGGTAGATGTACAAAGCCAACGCGATCGCTTGTATGGCAACCTATCTCTAACCTATAAAGTCAATCAGGATCTAAAATTCTCGGCTACTTACCGCAAACAGCAGGCTACCACGTTTGCCGAAAGTAAATACAGTTCTCGATTGGCATTAAGTGGTTTACAAACCAGTGGTAACTCACCAGAAGCAAAGGGATATTATGCAACCGGAACCTCATTTTCTAATCGTAGAAATATTGAATTCTTAGCTTCATATACTAAGAAAATAAAAGATTTCAGTATAGATGCTAACCTAGGTGCCGATTTTTTTAGTTGGACGAGCAAAAGCAACAACGCAAACACCAACAATGGTTTAAGCGTATCCGATTTATTTACCCTTTCTAACTCGGTAGATCAGCCAACCATTGGAAATGGCCGTGTAGAAGAAAAATACCGGGCAATTCTCGGCAAGGCCACGTTTGGCTATAAAAACTTCTTGTTTGCAGACCTTACCGTACGTAACGATTGGTATTCAACATTACCTGTTGATCACAACTCAGTAGTATCTAAATCTGTGGGTGGATCTTTCGTATTTAGCGATTTGCTAAAAGAAAATACGCCATGGTTGAGTTATGGTAAACTACGGGGTTCTTGGGGAGAAATTCCGAAAGCATTGGGAACCACCAACGATACCTTTGGTGCCTATCGCTATCCAGGTTCTGCGTATGGAGTTAGCCAATTTAAATGGGGTAGTGAATTTTTGATGGGTGCTGCCGATATTTTAGTTGACCCCAATATTAAAGGCTCGGTGGTTACACAAAGTGAATTTGGTATCGACCTCTCTTTTGTGGATGAACGTGTTGGTTTTTCTGCCACGTATTGGAAAGGGACGGAGAAAGACTTTCCTTATGCACTTTCACTTAATGGAGCCACTGGTTATACTTCCTTGTTGACCAATATTGGAGAGATTAGCAAAAAAGGGGTAGACGTACAACTGAGTTTTAAACCCATTGTTTCCGACAAACTTACTTGGGGAATTACCGGTACCTGGTCTAGATTAATTGAAAATGATGTAGTTAGCCTCAGCGAAAAATATAATATTAAACAAACTCAAAACGTATCTAACATTTTTGGAACTACAACTGGAATGCCCTACATGGTACATAAAGAAGGCATGCGTTGGGGGCAGTTGTATGGGAATGGTATAAAACGGATTAATGGGCAACCCGTTCTGAATGCCAATGGTCAATTTGTGAACGACCCGAATGTATATTTCGGTTCGGTATTGCCTGATTATACCGGAGGTTTACAAAATTCCTTTACCTTTTTGAAGGATTTCTCCTTGAATGTGAATATCGATTTTCAATATGGCGGAAAATTTGTTTCACTCTCCAATATGTGGGGTTCATTTAGTGGCTTAACGGCACAAACAGCGGCCATGAACGATAAGGGCAACCCCATTCGTGATCCTGTGGCCGATGGTGGCGGTGTGCATGTATTTGGTGTAGATGCCAACGGTGCGCCTGTAAGTTACTATGTAGATGGGCAGGATTATTACCACCAGTTTTGGAATAATAAGACCTTCGATCCATTCATCTACGATCTTACTTTCGTAAAAATGAGAGAGGTGGCTTTGGGTTATAACATACCCGTAAAAAAACTTCGTTTAAATAAGTTTATTCAAACGGCAAGCCTTTCGCTGATTGCCCGAAACCCCTTATTGATATACGCTACTACCAAAGATTTCGATCCATCTGAAATTTCGTCGGTAAGTGGGGAAACAGGACAATTACCAGGTACAAGAGGCTTTGGTTTTAACCTCAAAATTGGATTTTAATTTATTAACACGTAGAAAATATAGTTATGAAAAAGAAAGTACTATTTATTATGTTCTCATTATTCCTAATTGGGATAAGTGCATGTAAAAAACTAGAAGATTTTGGTGATACCAATAACAATCCGGCAGGTATTTCTCAGCCGGTATTGGCAGCCCTTTTAAGCAATGTAGAATCGGGTATTGGTGGATATGCTACTTCAACTAGAGGGGGTTTGTACGCACAATACTTCTCAGAAACACAGTACACCGATGTGTCTTTGTACAGTACGCCGCAATTAGCCTTTGTGGGTGAATATGCGGGTGCCTTAACCGACTTGCAGATTATTATTGATAAAAACGAAAGTAATAATATGACCCAGGTAGCCAAAATACTGCAGCAATACATCTTTTGGACTATCACAAATCGTTGGGGCGATGTACCCTATTCGGAGGCACTAAAAGCTTTAGAGAAGCCCAACCCCAAATATGATGCGCAAGAAGATATTTATAAAGGAATGTTAGCCACCTTAACTGCGGCAGTGGCAGCTTTCGATGCTACTTCTACCATAAAGGGCGACCTTATTTTTAAGGGCGATGTAGCCTCTTGGAAAAGAGCGGCCAACTCCATGCGCATGCTTATGGCCATTCAACTGTCTAAACGGTATCCAGCAGCGGGTGAAATTGCGGCTGTACAATTTAATGCTGCATTAACAGACCCAGGTGGTTACATCGCTACCAATGCACAAAATATGATAGTAGATTATCCTGGTGGTAATTATAAATCGAATTGGTATAATTTATACGATGGCCGTAAAGATTATGGCGAAAGTAAAACGATGACCGAATTAATGACCTCTTTAGGAGATACCCGCCAAAATGAGTTTGGGGGAGCCAACCAAGACCCTAGCGCTCCAGATGCGGAATTAACATCGAATGTTGGTGTACCTTATGGCGTTAAACGTGCAACTGCCGAAGCATTTACTTCTGCCAATACCAATTGGGCTCGTATTTTAAGGGGCGATTTCCGAAAAACCGATAGCGATGTGATGATTATTAGTGCAGCAGAAATAGCATTAGCCAGAGCCGAAGCCGCCGATTTGGGATGGACAGCTGAGGATTTAACCACCGTTTACAATGCAGGTATTGGTTTATCCTTTAAGCAATGGGGTGAAGACCAACCAGTAGGATATGAAACTCAGGGTGCGGTTTTGCTGGGTGCACCTGGTACAGCTGCTAATGTTGAAAAAATAGCTACTCAACGGTATATAGCAAGTTACCCCGATGGTTTGCAGGCTTGGAATATTTGGCGCAAAACCGGATTTCCAGTATTAACTCCAGCCCCCGATGCTACTAGTGATCCTAAGGTTATACCAAGAAGGTATACTTATGCAGCCGATGAATACAGCAGTAATAAAGCTAGTGTGGAAGCGGCAGTAGCATTAATTACGGGTGGAGATAAACAAGATTCTAAAGTATGGTGGGATAATTAATTATCCCCCAGCAAGTTTAATATGTATTTAAAAGAAAAAATTATGAAACCTAAATTTTTATTTATTTTATGTGGCTTCCTAGTCTCATTGGGTATAATCTCGTGCATAAAAGACGATGTTGTTCCAGCGGGAGATGCTGGCAAAACCTTTGTAAAGTTTAACGATGGACCAAGTAAGGCCCTTTTTTATTCGCCATTTTCTGATATAAAAGACGTAACAGTGTTTAATATACGACGTGACCCGAATTCAGAAGCGGCATTAAACAAACCTCAGTCAATCACTGTTAAATTACTGCCTCAATTAATTACCGATTATAATACAGCCAAAGGAACCAATTATGAGTTGTTGCCGGCTAATTTTTATACCTATAATTTCGAACCAGGTATGTCGGTAGTTGGGGATGATTTCACCATCAATTATGCCGCTGGTGAATTTGCTAAAAACCTAGCTATCAAACTAGATGGTACTCAATGGACAGATTTATCAAAATCCTATGCTTTGGCTTATGTAGTAACCAATACAGCTGGTAATGCTCTAAGCGCTGCTAAAGATACCATGATGACTTTTTTTAGCATTAAAAATGAATGGGATGGGGTATACGAGGTTAGTGGCACCATGGTGGATGTTGCTAACGCCGCATTAACCCATGCAAATGTAGGTTTGGCTGCAGGAGGGTATGACCCACTGCAAATAGAACTACGAACCATTTCCCCTACTCAATGCGCCTTATTTGATATAACAGTGGTAGGTAATTATGCTTCACCAATTTGGAGTACATCTGCTAACTCCTTTAGTCAATATGGAGCGTTTTCTGTTATTGTGGAATTCGATCCAATAACGGGTAACCCGGTTGCTGTTACTAACAAGGCTGGTCAACCTGCAGCTAATACAAGATATGGTCAGCTAGATGCTTCGGGTGTTAATACCTATGATCCCGTTAGCAAAACAATTACTATTAAATATAACATGTGCCAACCTAGTATCGTCCTCGTAGATCCCTATATTCGGACTACTTGGGACGAAGTGTGGAAATTTAAAAAAGATCGAGAATAAAATAGGTGGTTAATAGGTGTGGTGCAAAGCCTCTTCTACAGCAATGTAGCGGAGGCTTTTTTATTTCCCATCCACACTATACTTCCCCGGGCCAATGAGCACCATGGCTAAAAATACAATGCCCGCTTCCAATGCATGGCTATAGCCTTGCAAGCCATCGCCGGCTTTGTAATGGTGTAAGGCGGCAACAGCCATGGTAAAGGCCAATAACAAACTTACGGGCCTAAAGGCTAAGCCCAATACCAATAAAAAGCCACCAAAGGTTTCGGTGAGTGCCGCAAGTAAGCCCCACATTTCGGGTAAGAACGTAATGCCCAAGTGTTTCATAGAATCACCCACTCCTGCCCACATTGTTGGGCCGCCTAGTAATTTAGGATAGCCATAAAACATAAAGAGGGTACCTATACCTATTCTTAAAAAGAGTAATCCGCTGTCTTTGTATTTACCAAGGTTTGAGAAAATAGCCATAATTGTAATTTATTGTTTGAATTATATTTGTTCTATTCTTTTTTCCTTGATGAAAAAAGAATCAAAAAAATCAAGACAGAAGGAAGCTTCCCTTGCTCGGGCCACTGTTCTGGCCCGCCGTTCTGTCAACCCCTACTTTTTGTTTAGTAGGTTAAATTTACTTTTTTTTCATCTACACTTAATTGTACTTTCCCCCCTAATATTAGCGCTCTATTATCTGCCAAATGCCCGGCCGGAAAATCAAAAGCGATGGGGTAGTTATATTCGGCTGTTAAATTTAACACCATATCGGTTACGCTTTCACCAAAAGGAGGTTCATTATCTTCCAATCCGGTAAAACCACCTATAATTAAGCCGGCAATTTCTGCTAATTTGCCCGAGCGTTTTAACGCCCACAGTAAACGATCAACCGCATATAAATATTCACCTACATCTTCTAAAAATAAAATTTTACCCCGGTAATCTGGTTCAGATACCGAGCCCGATAAAGCCCGCATGATGGCCAAGTTTCCACCAATTAATTCGCCACTGGCCACGCCATTTCTTCCTTGTGTTTGGCTTTCATAACTATAGGAGAGCGTTTCTCCAAATAAAGCAGCATGTAACGATTTTAGCGATTCGCTAGAACCATCGGGAATGGTGAGTGGCATTTGTGCATGCAGCGAACACAGATTTAGCTGTGCTTGCAAGTGTGCGTGTAGCACGGTAATATCGCTAAAGCCTACAATCCATTTGGGTTGTGCGGCTAAGCTGCTAAAATTCAGTCTATCAATAATGCGGATGGTACCATAACCACCACGGGCGGCAAAAATCGCTTTAATGCCTTCATCGTCTAAAAATTGCTGTAAATCTTCCGCACGCTCTGTATCGGTACCCGAAAATTGGTGATGCGCACCGTGTACGGTTTTACCTAAAACCACTTCCAATCCCCACGATTCTAATAAATGAATGGCATCTAGCGGTAATTCGCTTAATTTTTTAGCTGGACAGGTAATGGCTACCTTATCGCCTTTTTTTAGATATGGGGGAAGCTTCATTTTTTTAAATTATCTTTGTGCAAATTACAAAATAGCTCAAATAAACAGTGGCGAACGCAGATAAATTTAAACGGTATACGGTAACAGCCGCCTTGCCTTATGCAAATGGCCCAAAACATATTGGACATTTGGCAGGCGCCTATATCCCTGCCGATTTGTATGCCCGTTATTTACGCCTTTCGGGTAAAGATGTGGTATTTGTGTGTGGTTCTGACGAGCATGGCACGGCCATTCCCAACCAAGCCATTAAAGAGGGCAGTACTCCGCAAGCCATTATTGATAAATACCATGTTTTAAATAAAGAGAGCTTCGAGAAATTAGGCATCTCTTTTGATATTTATCACCGCACTAGCGCACCCATACACCACGAAACAGCGCAAGATTTTTTTAGGGTATTGGATAAGAAAGAGGTCTTTACTATGGAAACCTCTGAGCAATATTTCGACGATAAAGCACAAACCTTTTTAGCCGATAGATACATTATAGGCACCTGCCCAAAATGTGGTTTTGATGGTGCTTATGGCGACCAATGCGAAAAATGTGGTTCTGCACTTAGTCCCGAAGAATTAATCAACCCAACATCAACCTTAACAGGAAATAAGCCCGTGCTAAAAGCTACCAAGCATTGGTATTTACCCATGGATAGGTACGAAAATTGGCTAAAAGAATGGATTTTAAAAGGCCATAAACACGATTGGCGTGCCAGTGTTTACGGCCAATGCAAAAGTTGGATTGACGGTGGCCTAGCCGCCCGGGCCATTACCCGCGATTTAGATTGGGGAATTGATGTGCCGGCAGCAGGTGCCGAAGGAAAAAAATTATACGTATGGTTTGATGCGCCCATTGGCTATATATCGGCCACCAAACAGTGGGCCCTAGATACGGGTAAAGATTGGGAGCCGTATTGGAAAGCCCAAGACACCAAATTGGTCCACTTTATTGGTAAAGACAATATTGTATTCCATTGCATCATTTTCCCGATTATGTTGCATGCGCATGGCGAATTTATTTTGCCAGAGAGCGTACCTGCTAACGAGTTTATGAATTTGGAGGGCGATAAAATGAGCACCTCGAGAGGGTGGAGCATTGAAATGCACGATTATTTGCACGATTTTCCGACCCGAGTAGATGAATTGCGTTATTACCTTACCGCCATTGCGCCCGAAACTGCCGATAGTGAATTTACCTGGAAAGATTATCAGGCTCGTATTAACAACGAGTTGGTTGCCATTTTAGGCAATTTTGTAAATCGGGTATTTGTGTTGATACACAAGTATTTTGACGGCAAAATTAATACACCACTAACTACCTTAACAGACCAGCACCTACACACTCAGTTGGGTGTTTTATACGATGAAATTGATGCTTCGTTTGAAGCCTATAAATTCCGCCAAGCGCAACAGCTAGTACTAGATGTGGCACGTTTAGGGAATAAATATTTAACCGATAAAGAGCCCTGGAAAACGTTTGGGGAGCAACCCGAAGCTGCCCGTGAGGCCCTGCATGAATGCGTATTGCTAATTGGTCATTTGGCCACGCTGATGCAGCCTTTTATGCCCGAAACGGCTCAGAAATTATTCCGCATGCTTCAATTAAAAGAGACGTATCAGTTTAATGAAGCTATTGCATTTGAAGCCGGACATCAGCTTAATCAACCTGAATTACTTTTCCAAAAGGTGGAAGACGAGGTCATTGAACGCCAGATAGAAAAATTAAACACTAAAAAAGCCAGTATGGAAACACCCAAGCAAGCAGCCGCAGTAGCCCCAGCCAAAGCAGTCGTTAGTTACGATCAGTTTTCGGAAATGGATATTAGAGTAGGCACCATTGTGGCCGCCGAAAAAGTAGAGAAAACTCAAAAACTACTGAAGCTGACCATTGATACGGGTATAGATACCCGCACCGTGGTTTCGGGCATAGCAGAGCATTATGCACCCGAAGCCATTATTGGCCAACAGGTAAGCATTTTGGTAAATTTAGCGCCAAGAGAATTAAAAGGCATAGTTTCGGAAGGGATGATTTTAATGGCCGAGAATGCCGAAGGTGTTTTGTGTTTTGTAACACCTAGCATCGCTATGCCTACTGGAAGCACCATCAGGTAGTTATACAATAGTATTTGATTTGCTTCGTTTTTATTGTAAATTTAAGTGTTCCATTAAAAATCAAATTATGAGAAATGTATCCAAATTAATGCCATTGAGTTTGTTGGCTATCTTATTGGCCGGTGTGTTATTCACATCGTGTAAAGCTAAAAAAGTCGCACCGCCCCCACCGCCACCTGTTGAGGTTGTTGCCCCAGTAACGCCACCACCACCGCCACCTGCCCCGGTTGATACGGATATGGATGGTGTGGTAGATTCTTTAGACCAATGCCCTACTGTAGCTGGTTTGGCTTCTAATAATGGTTGCCCACCTAAACCAGAACCAAGTTTTAACTTTCAAAACACCTTATTTGAGTTCAACTCATCGGTTATTAAAACATCTTCTTACGCTATGTTAGATGAAATGTCGGCTCTTATGAGACAATACCCAGATAAAATGTTCCAAATAAATGGCCATGCTTCTTCGGAAGGAACTGAGGCCCGTAACATGACTCTTTCTGTAGATAGAGCCAATGCGGTGAAAGCCTATTTGGTTAATTCTGGTGTAAATGCGGCTAATTTAACCACACAAGGCTTTGGCGCCACTCAACCTTTAAATGGAAATAGTTCAGAGGATGAACGGATGCTAAACCGAAGGGTAGAGATTAAGAAACAGTAAGCCGAATAGTTAAACGCAATTTAAGCAGGATATTCAGGTTGGGTATCCTGCTTTTTTATGGCCCCGTAGTTCAACGGATAGAATAGAAGTTTCCTAAACTTTAGATAGCAGTTCGATTCTGCTCGGGGCTACTATCCCAGCAATTTTTATTTTAATTCGCACAGCCCCTACTTTTTTATAACTTTCCGTAAATTTTAAAACAGCATTCACCCTAAATACAGGCACCGTGGTATTAAGTAGATTTTGGCTCGTCCTATTTTTGTCGTCTTTACTCTTCATCTTTTTTAGCTTTTTATCGAATAAAAAGTATGCATTGGATGATTTTTTAAACGGAAAAAAAGATGATCCCATTCTGGTATCGCAAGTATACCTGAACCAACTGCCCAGCAGCTTAAAGGATACGCTACTAAAAGCCCCCGAAAACAAGCTTACCCAAGTAAGCCCTAGCGGTGAAGAAAAAACCTACGAACTAAAAAATAATGTAGTTAAAATATATACCGGTACGCTAAAAACAGATGGCCTGCTTGCTACCTGTAAAAATAGCCTTACCGATATTATTATTCCATTAATAGCATATCTAGCCTTCTTCTGTGGGCTTATGCAATTGCTTATTGATAGTAGCGCTGCCGAAAAACTGGCCCAATTCTCGAGCCCATTTTTTGTAAAAATTTTCCCGAGCGTACCCAAAAACCACGAGTCTATTTCTTACATGACCTTAAATTTTGCCGCCAACTTTCTAGGTCTCGATTCGGCCGCTACGCCTTTTGGTTTAAAGGCCATGGAAAGTTTGCAGAAAATTAATCCCGATAAAGATAAAGCCAGCGATGCGCAAATTATGTTTATGTGTTTGCATGCGGCAGGCTTAACGCTATTACCTACTTCCATTATTGGGTATAGGGCTGCGGCAAATGCAGAAAACCCAGCCGACGTAATGATACCCTGTATTATTACCTCTTTTGTAGGCACCTTAGCTGCCTTATTGCTGGTTGGATTTAAACAACGCATCAATTTTTTTAGTAAAGTGCTTATACTGACTATTATGGTGGCTATTTCTGCCATAGTCGGCTTACTTTTTTATATCAATCAGCTCGATTTTATTAGCAAAACTCTGTTTACCACCAACCTTTCGAGCATCATTTTATTCGGCATCATTTTGTTTATCATGGTGTACTCGGTACTTAACGAGAAAAAATTTACTCAAAGCAGCACCACCATTTTCGATTCTTTTGTAACAGGTGCTAAAGAGGGTTTAAACACTGGAGTTAGAATCTTCCCTTATGTATTGGGTATGTTGGTAGCCATTTCTTTGTTCAGAAATAGTGGCTTGTTCGAATTAATAAGCTCGGGTATCAGTAGCCTTTTTTCTAAAGTAGGCGTAAGCCAAGATATTACCAATTCATTACCTGTAGCCCTTTTACGACCGTTTAGTTCGGGCGGTTCGAGAGGCTTTTTGCTCGATTCTATGAATACCTATGGTCCCGATTCTTTTACTGGGCGTCTTTCTTGTATTTTCCAATGTAGTGCCGAAACCACCTTTTATGTGGTAGCTGTTTATTTTGGTTCTATAAATGTGAAAAATACACGCTATACCTTAGGGGCTATGTTATTGGTAGACCTGATTTGTGTATTTGCAGCCGTATTTGTAGCCAGCTGGTTTTTTGCAGCCTAGTTTTAGAAACTAAACGCAGCCGAACTTTGCGGATTATCTAGCTTCGTACTTTTACGTTCGCCGTTTACGGTTACGTGCATCATGTTAATTTGTTCGGCATGCTCGGCGTATAGCAAATTGTTGCTTACCGAAATGCGTTTTACAGAGCGCACGTTTTTAGCTTCAAAATAACACCAAATAGCCTCACTTTCGAATTCGTAACCTATATACTGTAATACAAGGGGCTTACCATTTACCACTATTTTTACATGCTGAGGAACGTACTTACTAAGCAATAGATCTATTTGCGCCTTACTTTTCGGATTCAAAATATCTACCCGCTCGGCACTTATTTTTTTTAGGGCCGTTTCTGCATCATCGCTAAACATGCGGCAACTTACTTCTATGCTTTGTGCCTTGGCATTGTGTTTAATTTCGGTTACACTCACATAATAAGGGTGTAGTAGTGCAAGTAATAGGCTGTAAATATGTAACATCATGGCTACGAGTTTGGTATAAAAGGGCAAAACCCCACATTAATAGCCAAATTACTAAAAAGAATTTAATGCAAGATTTTGCTTTATACCCTCTAAGTGGCAATGTAACATCTTAAGCGCTGATGAACATGCTTACTTTGTTAGTGTAAACACTTACTACGTTGATGAAACTTCTTACTGTGGCAGTGCAATGTCTTACTGTGCCGATAAAACTCCTTACTGTGGCAGTGCAAATGGCTACTGCGTTGATGTAACGTCTTACTGCGCCGATACAACTCCCTACTGTGGCAGTGCAAATGGTTACTTTGCCAATGAAATTTGTTAAAGGCAGATGAATTTACCACCCCGCCCTTCGGGCACCCCTCCTAAATAGGAGGGGAATGAAAGAAAAAGCCCCGGCCCGACCAAACGGCGGGCCAGCGTGAATGCCAGTGCGCAGAAGCATCGTTTGGTCTTGAGTTTTGCTTCCTTTTGGTCAAGCAAAAGGAAGAAGAAAAAAATGTTAGGTTGGGTTTTTACTACCCCGGTTTACAACCACCCCTCCTAAAACCGGAGGGTAATTAAAGCAAAAAGCCCAAACACCCATTTGGTATAAAACAACAAAAACCCTACTTTAATGACCAAATCACTAAAAAAAGAATTCAATGCAAGATTTTGCTTTATACTTCGAACTGGGCTGGCAACATATTTTAGACTGGCGTGGTTACGATCATATATTGTTCGTGGCCGCCATGTGTGCTACCTATTTATTGGCAGATTGGCGCAAGGTATTGGGTATGGTTACCGCATTTACCATTGGGCATAGCCTTACCTTGGCCTTAAGTGTATTGAACTACGTTTTTATTTCTCCGCAATGGATTGAATTTTTAATTCCCATTACCATTTTAAGTACCTGCTTGGTTAATTTATACAAGCCCACCAACCAAACCCGCCCAGTTACGTATTTAATTACCCTCATTTTTGGATTGATACACGGCCTAGGTTTTTCTGCCTATTTAAAAAGCCTATTAGGCACAGATGATTCTATTCTTAGCCAACTCTTCGCTTTTAATATAGGCTTAGAGGCCGGACAACTTCTTGTGGTAAGCATATTTTTACTACTAGCCCAAGTGGCGCTCCAATCGCTACATATTTCACGTAGAAATTGGGTACTATTCTTATCTTCTGCTATATTTGGTATAGCACTACTATTAACTTTAGAACGATTACCCACACTCCTATCATAAACATGAAAAAAACCCTTAACCTCTTTTGCCTTTTTATGCTTACCGCAAGCGTAGCACTGGCACAAAATTTAAACAACCCTGGCTCTAACCACGGGAACAAGTTTGAACAATTGGGCACTATGCTGCAAACGCCAAATATGTACCGTTCGGCTTCGGGTGCACCCGGCCCCAAGTATTGGCAGCAAAAAGCCGATTACGAAATTAACGTAGAAATTGATGATGTAAAACAACGCATCATTGGTGCAGAAACCGTTACGTATTTCAACCAATCGCCAGATCCACTTACGTATTTGTGGATGCAGTTAGATGAAAACGAACATCAAGCCAAAAGCGATAAACAACTGTTTAATGGTAGTAAAATGCGTGAGCAAATGAGCGCAAGCGAATTGCAAGCCATTGCTGGTTTTACCGAAGATGCTGGGGTAAAAATTGCAAAAATTACTACCGAAAACGGCACGCCATTACGCTATACCATTAATCAAACCATGATGCGTATAGAATTGCCTAAAACCCTGCAACCTGGCGAACGTTTTCGCTATAAAGTAGAGTGGTCGTATAACATTACCGATCGTATGGTACGTGGAGGCCGTGGAGGCTACGAATATTTTGCCGAAGACGGGAATTACCTATATACCAATGCGCAATGGTATCCTCGTATGGCAGTTTATTCTGATTTTCAGGGATGGCAAAACAAGCAATTTGTGGGCTCGGGAGAGTTTGCTTTAACTTTCGGCGATTATAAGGTAAATATTACCGTTCCGGCTGATCATGTGGTAGGTGCTACTGGCGAATGCCAAAACTATAGCCAAGTGCTTACTGCAGCACAATATCGCCGTTGGCAACAAGCGCAAAATGCGAATGCACCTCTAGAAGTTATTACTCTTGCCGAGGCTAAACAAGCCATGAAAGGCAAAGCTAAAGCCAAAAAAACCTGGACCTATGTAGCCCAAAATGTACGTGATTTTGCTTTTGTATCTTCTCGGAGATTGGTATGGGATGCCATGCCTGCTCAAGTAGAAGGGGGTAGAAAAGTAATGGCCATGTCGTATTATGGTCCAGAGGCTTACCCTTTATATAGCAAATACTCTACCAAGGTGGTAGCGCATACCATTAAAACCTATTCTAAATACACTATTCCGTATACTTATCCGGTGGCTATTTCGGTAGAAGCAGCTAGTGGTATGGAATATCCCATGATTTGTTTCAACTACGGCCGTGCCGAAAAAGATGGAACTTATTCAGAATCTATAAAATACGGAATGATTGGGGTAATTATACACGAGGTGGGGCACAATTTCTTCCCAATGATTGTGAATTCGGATGAGCGCCAATGGTCGTGGATGGATGAGGGCTTAAACACCTTTGTTCAGTACTTAACCGAACAAGAGTTTGATAACAATTATCCATCTACTCGTGGCCCGGCTCATAAAATTGTAGATTATATGAAACTCCCTAAAAATGAGTTAGAGCCTATTATGACCAATTCTGAAAACATCATCCGCTTTGGACCCAATGCCTATGCTAAACCAGCTACAGCGCTAAATATTTTGCGTGAAACAGTAATGGGTAGAGAATTATTCGATTATGCATTTAAAGAATATGCTCACCGTTGGGCCTTCCGCCATCCAACACCTGCTGATTTTTTCCGTACCATGGAAGATGCTTCGGCAGTTGATTTAGATTGGTTTTGGAGAGGCTGGTTCTTTGAAACAAATCCGGTGGATATTGCCATTAACGATGTACGTTATTTCCGTATGAATACTAAAAATCCGGAAGTAGAGCTTGCTTATGATAAGCAAAAGGCAGACCAAGAAGCGTATGTAATTAGTCGTAAACGCAACAAAGATGCTGGGCTTACTTTTGCTGTTGAGGCAGACACTACGCTATTGGATTTTTATAATAAATGGGATCGCTATGCCATTACTCCATCATCAAAAGCCGCCTACAATAAATTTTACAGCACTCTAACTACTGCCGAAAAAGCAGTATATGACAAGAAACGTAATTTTTATGAAATTGATTTCGAAAACAAAGGAGGCTTGGTAATGCCGCTACTTATTGAGTGGACCTTTACCGATGGCACCAAAGAAACGGATAAAATACCGGCATACATTTGGCGTAAAGACGAACAAAAAGTAACCAAAGTTTTTGCGAAAGATAAAGAGGTGGCGTCTATTCGTTTAGACCCTAACCGTGAAACAGCCGATATTGATGAGGTGAATAATTCTTGGCCACGTAGGTTTACACCATCACGTTTCGATTTATACAAACAACAACAAAGTATTCGTGGTGCTTCATCTGGTACCAACCCGATGCAAGAAGCACAGAAAAAATAAAAAACCAGTTACAAAAGCGTCCTTAGGGGCGCTTTTGTTTTAAACCATTTTCTTAATGAAAAAATCACTCTTCTTACTAGCTGCATGCTTTAGCGTAGTACTTTGTAGCGCCCAACAAAAACCAGCCTATGTATTGTATAATGCCCAAGGTAAAAAGGTTTCGTATACTAAGATGATTGCACAACTGAGCAAGCAAGATGTGGTGCTTATTGGGGAGTTTCATAACAACCCCATTAGCCACTGGATGGAATTGAGTATTACTACAGATTGTGCCAAAACCCGAAAACTAGATTTGGGAGCTGAAATGTTTGAGCAGGATAACCAAGCGGCTTTAGATGCTTATTTAGCAGGTAAACTTTCTCCCAAAGGCCTAGATTCTGCTGCTCGTTTATGGAAAAACTATAACACAGATTATGCACCCCTGGTAGATTTTGCCAAAGAAAATAAACTAACGTTTACCGCCACTAATATCCCTAGAAAGTATGCTTCTTTGGTTTCTAAGGGTGGCTTTGAAGCTTTAGATACATTAAGTACGTTACAAAAATCGTGGTTTTCCCCTTTGCCCATTAGCTTTAATGCCGATTTACCGGGCTATAAAAATATATTAACCATGATGGTTGGACACGGAACCATCAATATGGTAAAAGCCCAAGCTAGTAAAGACGCTACCATGGCTCACTTTATCTTAAAAACACGTAAACCAAACCATTTATTTATTCACTACAACGGCAGCTACCATTCCGATAATTACGAAGGAATTGGCTGGTATTTGAAACAAGCACAAGCCACGCTTAAGGTGGCCACGGTAACTACGGTGAGCCAAAAAGACTTGGGAAAACTGCTTTCAGAAAACAAAAATAAGGCCGACTATATTATTTGTGTAGCCGAAGATATGACTACCACGTACTAGTGTTTAAAGCCCATTAAATAGTCAAATAAATTTTGTTCACTTGGTATTTCTAATTTTTTACGTAGCCTGTACCGGCTAATTTCTACCCCTCTTACCGAAATATTGGTTAATTGAGCAATTTCTTTGGTGGAAAAATTCATGCGTAAGTAAGCAGATAATTTTAGTTCATTGGCTGTTATGGCAGGATGTTTTTCTTTAAGCGCCACTAAAAAGTCGCTATGAACCTTATCGAAATTTTTGCTAAAATTCTCCCATTCCTGGTCCATCTTTTCATCGTCATTTAAGCTTCGCAACATTTTCTTTAGCTCACCAACGGCCTCTGGCTGGTCAACCACTTTTAATACCTTGCTCAGCTCTTCCTTACTTTTAGCCAACACCTCACCCTTTTTCAGCAAATGCATGGCTGCAGAGGCTAATTCTGTATTCATTAAGGTTATTTCGGCTTCTAATTTCTCGTTACGTAAGTTTACCAATTCACTCTCTGTTTTAGAGAGTTCAAGCTCGTGTATGTATAGAAGTTTCTGTTGTTCATCTGTATGTTTGGCTTGTTGTAATCTTAATTTACGTTTATACCAGCCACGTAAAAATACTACGCCAATTAAAAAAAGACCCGCATAAATCAATTTCACCCAAAGTGTTAAATACCAAGGTGGTACTATTTCAAACTGGTAACTAGCTATAGGCGATTCGTTCCCTAAATTATTGCGAACCTTTACTTCAAAGGTATAGCTACCGGCTGGTAGTGTAGTAAATTCCTTTTCGGTACGTGGGCTCCATCCCGACCAAGTTTTATCTAATTCCTTTAATCGGTAGCTGTATTCTAAGGTAGACAAGCTTGCAAAAACTGCGGCAGAGAATTCGAAACGCATACTTTTCCAAGTATGATCCATTTTTGGATTGTCGTCTTGGATTTTAGCAGTACGATATCCACCAAACAGCACACTATCTTTTTGTCCGCTAATTTTAACAGAACGTATGTTTACACGTAGTTTAGGGAGTGTGGCTTTGTATTTTTCATAATTCACATTGAATATACCCTTTTCGCCCGCAATAAATATATTTTGCATGTTGTAGGGATAAATATATTCGAAACCACTTAGCAGCTTACCCCTAAGTTCTGGGAGATAAATTACCCTGGCCTGCTTGCCACTTACATCAATTACACCCAACGTTTTTTCGTGTATAAACCAAATATTCCCCAATCCATCTTCTTTTAAGTAGCGAATGCTCTGTTTACCCAAAAGCTGCTGATAAAAAGGTGCTGGTTTAAACCGATTGTTTTTTGATTCGTATTGATAGACGCCCTTTTGGGTACCCACCAATATTTGGTTATTTATTTTAAAAACCTGGTTATCCATACTAGAACTGAGTCCTTCCTTTTCGGAATACCTGGTTATAGATACGGGCTTATTTGCTTCTATAGCCAATTTAAAAACACCATGATAGGGATGCGATACCCAAATATTTCCCCCATCATCAATACTAACGAAACGGGAAGATTCTTTAAAATTACCCAGTAAATCGGCTTGTTTAACAAGCGTAGTACCCTGTGTTTTAAAGCTCACTATGCCGGTATACGTGCCTGCAATAATTTCTGAAGTGGGCATGGTACTGCTCTGCGCCAAAAAGTTCCAGAAGCCCTTGCCATTTGCTACAGAAATTGCCGTATTGTTTTTAATAATAAAAGCACCCTCGTGGTGCCCCAATAACAATTGATCGTTTATTTTTGATAAGCTCCAGGTTTGACCTTTGGTATTTGCAACCAAACTAAATGCTCCCTTGCTAAAACTAAGGTCGCTAGTGTTTTGTAAGGGAGCCGCATACAAGCCATTGGAGGTACCCAACCAAAATTTATTTTGAAACACCATAGCCGTATAGCCCGAAGCATTTTGCAGCAAAGGGTTTAGTTGCTTTATAGGGCTATTGTATGCCACAAAATCAATTCCATTATCTAAGCCTAGCCATAAATTATGTTCCTTATCGGCAAATACACTTAAAATATTATTGGTTTGTAAACCCTCTCTTTTAGAAAAGCCTTGTATAATATCTCCATTGAGGTTAATGACATATAATCCGCCATTGGTAGTGGCCAGTGCCACACTTTTTCCGTCAATAGCAGTAGCTGAGTAAATGCGCTCATTTTCAAAAAGGGAATTCGTGCTTTTTTGTAGTTTGGCTATACCATTTTTATCAATCGTATACAGGCCATGTTTCAGGGTACTTAATAAAGATTTTCCGTTTTTTAGGGGCAAAATTGCGGTAGGAATTACCGATGGTGGCAATTTTTGTTGATTCGGCAGGGGTACCCATGCTTTATCTTCAAAAATTTTAAGCCCGGTTTTGAAATCGTGGGCATATATCTTGCCTTCGCTCATACCTAAAAACGACCATTCGGAATTTGGGGTATACACACTCATTCTTTCTCCACTCAGCTTAAAAATTGCCCCACTGGTTCTAAAAAAAACTTGTTTATTTATACTTACAATATCCCATACATCTCCAAAAGATCGCACCTTGCTTGGTAAAGCCGATACCAAGCTGTGGTAAGCCAAAGTTCCATTCTTTGTTGGGCTGAAATAGCCAAGCTCGTCTTGCCCGCCCACAAAAATCTTCTCCTCTTTCAGCGCTATTGCTCGTACAATAGTTTTGTTTGGTAGGGGATATAGATGCCAGTAACTCCCATCGTAGGTTAATAAGCCCTCGTTATTAGCCATATATATTAAGCCGGTTTCATCTTGTTTAATATCCCAATTTTGCAAACCAGCGCCATAGCTTTGTTTAGTATGATTTACAATTTCTGGCAAGCCAATGGTGTTTTGACCCATTAAACTAAAAGGCAGGAGCAGGAATACAATAATTCTTTTCATATTTTTCAAATTTAATGCTTTGAGCAAGCATTTTAAATGTATTGATGTAGTGGTGTAAGCTGTAAATCTATTAAAATTGAATGATTTATAGTTATTGATGTAGTATTGATGTAGTTATTTTTTTGGTTGTTGTGGTTGGATAGCTGACATTTACCCTACCAATTATAAATTTTACTAACCAAATTTTTATTAACTAAACCAATTTCAATATGAAATTAAAATTCACATTGTTCTTTGTTGTGTTACTTATGGCTTGTTTTATTCAGCAAGCTGCTGCACAAACACTTCAGGTGTCTGGTACAGTAAAGAGTAAGTCAACAGCCGATCCTTTAGCAGGTGCTACCGTAAGTGCGGTTGGAACTGCTCAGGCAATCCAAACCGATGCTAAAGGTAATTTTACCATTGGAGTAACCAAGGGAACTACTTTAAGTATTACCTACACTGGTTTTAAACCTTACAAGTATGTAGTTAACCAAGCGGGAACTATACAAGTAAGTTTAGAAGACCTAAACACTTTAATGAACGAGGTGGTAGTAGTAGGTTATGGTACACAAAAAATTACCAAAATTTCTGGTGCAATATCTACCGTTAAAGGTGCCGATATTGAAAGACTAAAACCAGTTAGAGCCGAGGATGCCTTACAGGGAAGAGCCTCTGGGGTAACTGTAGTATCAACTGGTTCGCCGGGTGCTAAACCTACAGTGCTTATTCGTGGTATTCCATCCTATAGCGGTACCGATCCGGTAGTAGTGGTTGATGGATCCATTCAAAGCCTCGACGATTTGAATTCAATTAATGCTGCCGATATAGAATCGGTAAACGTGTTGAAAGATGCAGCCACTACCGCTATTTATGGTGTGAAGGGTGGAAATGGTGTAATTGTTGTTACTACTAAATCTGGTAAGAAAAATCAAAAAACAGAAGTAAATTATAGTAGCAACTTTGGTAATCAACAAGTATTAAACACCATTGGGGTATTAAACGCTACTGAATATGCCGCCATGTTAAATGAGGGTAGCGTAGCATCGGGCGGTGCTATATTATTCCCTAACTTATCTACTCTAGGAGTTGGTACCAATTGGCAAGATCAAATTTTCAAAAACGCAGGCCTTGCATCTCACAGCTTAACCGCTAGAGGTGGAAGTGATAATATGGCCTATTTTGTATCAGGTGCTTATACTGGTCAGGGTGGTATTGTGGGTGGTGCCGATAAGTCATATTTCAATCGCTACAACGCTACCGCAAACTTAAATGTTGATTTAAGCAAGCGATTAAAAGCCACTGTAAATACCAGCTTCGTAAACATACGTAGTGCCAGTGTTCCAGAAAATGCTATCAATAGTGTTATTTCAAATGCTTTAAACTTCGACCCAACGGTACCCGTTTACAATAATGTGGCTGGTACTTATGGAAAGTATAGTGTAAGTAACACTATTTTATCAGAAATTTTTAACCCGCTTACGCAGTTAGACGATACACACAACCAATACAATACCAATAAATCGTACGGTAAATTGGAGTTACAGTATCAGTTACTTAAAAATTTAAAAGTAAGCTCACGTTATGGCTATACCAATACCGATGTAACAGGCAAGGCTTTTACACCGCTATCATTTTATGGTACCGGCCATATTAACTCTACTTTAAATGCCGATGGTACTACCAAAGTTGGTGCGCACAATAACGTGTATGAAGTAAAAACCTCGTACTACAATTACACGTTAGAAAACTTTGCGAACTATAATTTCAATATCAATACCGATCATCATTTCGAAACCGTATTGGGTATGGCCATGGCCAAAGTAACCGGAAATTCAGTGAGCGGTTCTCGTCAAGATGTTCCGTTTAACTCCTGGGATTTTGCCGATATTTCTTCGGCCACTGGTACAGCACCAAACTCTGGTTTGGATGTAGGCTCTTACCAATATGAGCGTAGAAACTTATCGTACTTTACCCGTATCGATTACGATTATAAAGATAAATACCTAGCCTCTTTCTCTGCCCGTAGAGATGGTTCATTTGCATTTGGTGCCAATAATAAATTTGGTAACTTCTTTGCAGGATCATTAGGCTGGGTTGTTTCAGATGAAGATTTCTTTAAAGTAAACTTTATCGATTACCTAAAACTAAGAGGAAGCTTTGGTATTACAGGTAACGAAAACGTAAACCCACAGTTTCAACGAATTTCTACATTAACCTATGCTTACGGTTCGGGCCAAAATGCTGGATATACTTTTGGCAACGATCCAACCTCTATTGGTGCAACCATTGCTTCGTTTAAAAACGAAGATTTAGGATGGGAAAAACAACAGCAATTAAATGCCGGTTTCGATTTAAATTTTGCGAACAGTAAATTTTCTTTAACAGCAGATTATTTTGAGAAACAAATTAGCGGCTTATTATTTACACCTAGCTTATCGCTATACTTAGGTACAGCTGCGGCACCAACTGCCAATATTGGTACCACTAAAACAAGTGGTTTCGATTTAAACCTTGGCTATAACAATGCTGTAGGTAAAAACTGGAAAGTAAGCTCTAACCTTACCTTTACTACCGCCAAAAACGAAGTGACCGAAACCAACAATGGTTTAATTACTGGCGGTAATTATGGCATTCCGAACCAAAGCGTTACCCGTTTTGAGAAAGGACAAAGCCCTGGATATTTCTACGGATTTAAAACCGTGGGTATTTTTCAAAATGCTGCCGAAATTGCTGGTGCACCTACGCAAGCCAATGCGGTACCTGGCGATATTCGTTTTGCCGATATCAATGGCGATGGTTTAATTTCTGATTTAGATAGAACTAAAATTGGAGATCCGTTCCCAACCTTTACATTGGGTTGGAGCTTAAACCTTACGTATAAGGCCTTTGATTTTAACACCTTTATTTACGCATCGGTAGGTAACGATATTTATAGAGCTTACGAGCGTAACCTAGCCATGACTAATAAATACAGAGGTGTATTGGCTAGATGGACTGGAGAAGGGTCTACCAACGATCCAAGAAATCCACGCTACAGCTTTACAGATGCCAATCAGAATACCCGAGTATCTGACAGATATGTAGAAGATGGAAGTTTCCTAAAAATTAAAGATGTACAACTAGGCTATACATTACCAGCCACTACGCTGAAGCGTTTAGGCGTAAGCAAAGTAAGATTATACGCTCAAGTTAAAAACGCCTTTGTATTTACCAAGTACTCCGGCTTCGATCCAGAAATTTCGGGCGGTATTTTCGAAACCGGAATTGATCGTGGAGCCTATCCACAAGCCAGAACTTGGTCGTTCGGACTTGATGTTAAATTTTAACAGTTAAAAATATGCACATGAAAAAGTATACATACATCATCGGATTATTTTTAGTAAGCACCTTTGGCAGTTGTACCAAATTTGTTGACTACAATCCGCAAGAAGATTATCAAATTACGGCCGATAATTATTTTAAAACAGCCGAAGATTATCAAAAAATGGCCATTGGGGTTTATTCACCCATGCAGTGGTTATGGGCTGTTCCTGTTATTGGCGAAATTGCTTCAGATAACTCGGTATCAGGCGGTGAAAATGCCACCGATAATATTCCTTTACAACAAATAGACGACTATCAGATCGTTGCTAATAATGGCCAATTAACTGAAATCTGGAAAGCGTGTTATGAAGGTATTAACCGTGCCAACTATTTAGAAGAAAACAAAGCTAAATTAGATTTTACCGGTAAAACAGCACTTTACGGAGAGGTTTATTTCCTAAGAGCCTATTACTATTTTGAGTTGGTAAAAATGTTTGGCGGCGTGCCTTTGTTTACCAACAAGCGCTTATCGGTTTCCGATTCTCAAAAATTCCAACGTGCTACCAAAGCGCAGGTATACACTCAAATTGAAAACGATTTAATCGCAGCCATTGCGGCTTTGCCTGTAAGCAATTCACAACAAGGTAGAGCAACCAAATATGCTGCGCAAGCTTTATTGGGTAAAGTATATCTATACCAAGATAAATTTACCGAAGCAGCCGCTATGTTAGAAAATGTGGTTACCGGACCCTTTAGTTTGGTAACTAATTATGGAAATATTTTCTTACAAGCCGGTGAAAATGGATCTGAATCGGTCTTTGAAGTACAATACTCCAATGCAAGTCCTTTTTACGATTGGTCTAACCCGGGTAGAGGTCAAGGAAACTTAGCGGTGCAAATCTGCGGTATTCGTAACCTAACCGGCACTAGTCCGTATGCTTCTGGCTGGAGTACCAACTTACCAACCGCTAATTTAGCAGCAGCATTTGCAGCCGGCGATACCCGTAAAGCGGTTACCGTGTTGGATATTGAAGCCTATAAAACAGCTAATGCAGGCATGAACATTACGTATATGGTTGCACCTTATAAAAACACCGGTTTATACAACCAAAAATATTTACCAAGAGCGGGTCAAACCTCAGGCCAAGTAGAATTAAACTACTTAAACAA
This sequence comes from Sphingobacteriaceae bacterium, assembly GCA_044239195.1. Lineage (GTDB taxonomy): Bacteria > Bacteroidota > Bacteroidia > Sphingobacteriales > Sphingobacteriaceae > JAIPAN01. The sequence goes on from JBIIBV010000001.1 coordinate 66,090, forward strand.
TTACCGTGCTATTCGTTATGCCGATGTATTGTTAATGGCTGCCGAAGCAAATAACCGCATGGGCACACCAAATGATGTGAAAGCCTTGGACTATTTAAACCGCGTACGTGATCGTGCTTTTGGTGATATTTTGCACAGAAGTACCGCTACCGGCACTGCTTTAAAAACAGCCATTTGGGACGAACGTCGTTTAGAATTAGGTATGGAAGGCCAACGCTTCTTCGATTTAGTAAGAACCGGCCAAGCTGCTAGCAAAATTACGGGCTGGGTAGCCAATAAAAACGAGGTTTTCCCAATTCCACAAGCCGAGGTAGATATTTCGGGATTAACACAAAACCCCGGTTATAATTAATCATTAAAAAGATACATAGAGATGAAATCAATCAAAAATATACTAAGCATAGCCCTCGTGCTGCTTGTATTTGCAGGTTGCGAAAAAGATACGTTTAACGACCTATCCTTTTTAGAAACAGCTAGCGCACCTGCAAACTTGAACCCGTTTTTTAACATTACCCAAGACAATACCGGTTTGGTAACCATTACTCCAAATGGTGAGGGAGCTACAGCCTATGACATTTATTATGGTCATGGCCCAGCAACCGCTGTTCGTGTATTACCTGGAGCAAGTATAACCCACGTGTACCCAGAAGGAGTGTATTCTGTGCGTTCAGTAGCCTACGGCATTAGCGGTAAAATTTCTGAAACCACGAAACAATTAACCGTATCGTTCCGTGCACCAGAAGATGTACAAGTTACCGCTGCTATTGATGCAGGTAACAAATTCAAAGTAAACGTATCGGCAACTGCCAAATACGAAACCTTGTTTAAGGTGAAATACGGCGATGGTGGTGCTAACGAGGTTCCAGAATCATTTTTAGAGGGCGAAACCAAAAGCCATATTTACGCTGCTCCTGGTACCTATACGGTAACTGTAACTGCCCTAAGTGGCGGGGTAGCTAGCACAGTAGTTACCAAAAGCGTAGTTGTAGAAGATCCGGTAACCCTACCTATTACTTTACAATCTACCACCTTAAACTATGCCTCATTTATTGGAAATTTTAATGGGGGTGCCTTAACTGTGGCCAATAATCCTGCATCTGGGGGTATTAATACCAGTACCAAGGTACTTAAAATGGTAAAAAATGCCGACCAAGTATGGGGTGGTAGTACCATGGCACTTTCTGGTCCAATCAATTTTTCTGCCGGTAAAATTTTCCGCATGAAAGTTTGGTCGCCACGAGTAGGGGCTAACGTATTGTTAAAAGTAGAAGGAGCTTTAGGCATAAACTACGATCAAACAGCCACTACCACAGTAGCCAACGAATGGGAAGATCTAATTTTCGATTATAGCAACATTCCGGCCGGTAATTATACTACGCTCGTGTTTATTTTCGATAATGGAACCATGGGAGATGGTAGTGCAAACTTCACCTTCTATATGGATGATATTCGTTTGCAGAGCCAAATAGGACAAACCATACCTATCGATTTCCAATCGTCTATGACTAATTATTTCCTAGATAGTTTTGGAGGTGCGGCTGCATCGGTTGAAGACAACCCAGATGTAAGTGGTATAAACACAAGTACTAAAGTTGGGAAAGCCATTAAAGGGAATGAATGCTGGTCTGGTACTTCATTACCATTAGAGTACCCAATTTTCAACTTCACGCAAAAAGTGGTAAAAATGAAAGTATGGTCACCTGCCGTTGGTAAAACCGTGAAATTTAAATTCGATTACGGCTTGGGTGATGGAAGTGGTATAGAAGTAGATGCCGTAACCACCGTAGCCAATGCTTGGGAAGAACTCACTTTCGATTTTACTAGTCTAACACCAACCAACCCACTTAAGGTGGCGGCAGTGTTTTTCGATTTTAACTGCGGCGGTGGCCACGTTCCCGGCAGTATTTATTATTTCGACGACATTACCCTTAATTAACAGATAAAACGAATTAAAGTATGAAAACAATCGTAAAATCATTCAGTCTTTTTGCCATCACATGCCTCACTTTATTGAGCGCCTGTAAAAAAGAAGAATATAGTTTTGGGGAATTGAAAAACCCATCGGGCTTAGCCCTTACAACCGCATTGCAAGGCGCTGCCACTGCTACACCAACTGGCGATGGCTCTGGTAATGTATCCATTACCTTGGCGGCTAGCAACGTCATCAATTTTAAAGTTGATTTTGGCGATGGCCAAACACAAATCGTTTCTCCGGGTACTTTGGTGCATCAATACGCCAACCCGGGTACTTTTGAGTACACCATCACCGTAACGGCCAATGGAACTGGTGGAGCGGTATCAAACCTCAGCAAAAAAATAACGGTATTCCGTTTATTCAATATCCCTACAGCTATTATGACTGGCTTAACCGGCGGTACTTCTAAAATTTGGATAGTTGACGTAGCGGCTCCAAACCATATGGGTGTTGGACCTGGGCCAAATCAAGGGGCCAATGAAACTTTTTGGCCTTCGTGGTACAACGCCCCTGGAATGGGTCTTCGTACACCCGCTGAATATAATGATGAACTAACCTTTACCAAAACAGGGACTAACTCCATTTCATTAGTTTTGGATAATAAGGGTGATACCTTTATTATACCCGATTATGCTGGATATTATGGCTTACCGGGTCTTATGAATACTTTTAATTCCACAGGTACAAAAGCTTTGGCCTTTACTGATGCAACGTCCAATACCACCTCTGCAAACTCTACCCGCATTAAATTCACCGTACCGGGCCATGGTTTATTGAGCTGGGGTGTGGGTACTTCTACCTATGAAATTATGGAGATTACGGCAACCACACTCTCTGTGCGTAGCATTGGTGCCGATGGCAATGCCTGGTACCAAAAATTTAAATTAAAATAATATGCACTTTACAAAAAAACTAAGTGTATATATCTTCTTCTACCTGTTAATGATTGGGTGCAAAAAAGCAGGGGCCGATAGCGTAAAGCCGTCAGCCCCCGCCAATTTGCAAGTAAGCACGCAGGTAAGCACCGATGGTAGCGGCAACGTAAGTTTTACCGCCACAGCCACCAATGCCGCTTCATATGGCTTTGTTTTTGGTGATGGTGTTACTCGAACCGAACCAACAGGTATTTTAACACATAAGTATACCCTTGCCGGTACCAATACCTTTAGTGTAGTGGTAAGCGCAACAGCAAGCAATGGGCAATCGGTTTCTAAAACCATTTCGGTTTCGGTTACGGTAGTTCCCGGCGCACCAACCTTATTTTGGGCCGAAGAATTTGATGTAAACGGCGCACCTAATACAGCTAGGTGGGGCTACGATATAGGTAATGGATCGGGTGGTTGGGGCAATCAAGAATTGCAATATTATACCCAAAACAGCAGCAATGTGGTGGTAAGTGGCGGTACGCTTAAAATTACAGCCAAACGTGAAAATTCTAACGGTTTTGCCTTTACTTCTACCCGATTATTATCTAAAGGAAAATTCTCGGTAAAATATGGCCGCATAGATATTCGTGCAAAACTGCCTGTGGGTGGTGGTACCTGGCCTGCATTGTGGATGTTGGGCAACAATATTGATGCAGTGGGTTGGCCCAATTGTGGCGAAATTGATATCATGGAGCATAAAGGAAACGATCAAAATCGGATTCATGGCACACTTCATTACCCGGGTCGTTTTGGGGGTAACCCCGATGGGTCTACCCGTGTTATCAGCAATGCCTCAACCGAATTTCATATATATAGTGTAGACTGGTCTGCTACTAGCATCAAAATTTATGTAGATGACCAGTTGATACATACCGTTGCCAATTCCAATGCTTTGCCCTTTAATCAAGAGTTTTTCTTGATTTTAAACGTAGCCATGGGCGGTACATTTGGTGGTTCTGTAGATCCGGCCTTTACAAGCTCTACCATGGAGGTTGATTACATTCGGATTTATAAATAACAATTACTTTCTTTGCATTCATTTGTTTGTTTAAACAAGCAAATGAATGCTTTTATATTCTTATTCATGAAAAACCTATTCTTCATTTGCTTCAGTGTTGTCTTTTTTTCTGCTACAAATGGCGTATTCGCACAACAACAACCAGCCGATCCTATTGAATTTAAAGTAAAAGCCTTATTGGCTAAAATGACTTTGGATGAAAAAATAGGGCAAATGAATCAGTACAATGGTTTTTACGAAGCTACCGGCCCAGCACCCAAAGAAGGCAGTGCCAAACTTAAATACGATCATTTAAAAAGTGGTTTAGTTGGGGCAGTGCTTAATGTTCGCGGTGTAGCCGAAGTACGTAAATTGCAAGAAATAGCTGTAAAACAAACTCGTTTGGGTATTCCCTTGCTTTTTGGTTCCGATGTGGTACACGGCTATAAAACACTTTCTCCTATTCCTCTAGCCGAATCGGCTAGTTGGGATTTACAAGCTATGGAACAATCGGCCCGCATGGCTGCCGAAGAAGCCAGTGCGGTTGGCGTAAACTGGACTTTTGCGCCTATGGTAGATATTAGCCGCGATGCCCGTTGGGGTAGGGTAATGGAAGGTGCCGGAGAAGATCCGTATTTGGGTGCGCTCATTGCACAAGCACGTGTAAAAGGTTTTCAAGGAAAATCTTTAGCCGATAAAACAGCTATTGCCGCCTGTGCCAAGCATTTTGCCGGCTATGGTTTTGCCGAATCGGGTAAAGATTACAATACGGTTGATGTAGGTACCTATACCCTGTACAATACTATTTTTCCTCCATTTAAAGCTGCCTCCGATGCTGGTGTAGCTACCTTCATGAATTCGTTTAACGTAATTAATGGCGTTCCCTCTACTGCCAATAGTTTTTTACAAAGAGATATCCTTAAAAATTCTTGGGGTTTTAAAGGTTTTGTAGTTTCCGATTGGGGTTCGGGAGTAGAAATGATTGACCATGGTTTCGCTAAAGATTTAAAACAAGTTACCGAACTTTCTGCCAATGCCGGTAGCGATATGGATATGGAATCGTATGCCTACGTTGCTCACCTTAAAACATTGGTAGAAGAAGGCAAAGTAGCTATTAGCGTAATTGATGATGCCGTAAGCAGAATCTTACGCATTAAATTCGAGTTGGGTTTATTCGATAATCCCTATAAATATTGCGATGCAAAACGGGAGAAAACAGAGCTCTATAGCCCGGCTCATTTGGCTACAGCGTTAGACATGGCTAAAAAATCAATCGTATTATTAAAAAATAATCAAAACCTACTTCCTCTAGCTAAATCACAAAAAAATATTGCGGTTATAGGTGCCTTGGCAGCCGATAAAAACAGCCCATTGGGTAATTGGCGTATGGGATCTGACGATAACTCGGCTACTTCTGTAACCGAAGGCCTAGCAGCAGCAGGCATTTCGTATAGCTATGCAAAAGGGGCAGATGTGATTACCAATGAAGCCTCTTTCCCGGTAGAATTACAAATCAATACTACCGATACTACGGACTTTGCCGAGGCAGTGGCTTTAGCTAAAAATAGCGAAGTAGTGATTATGGTTTTAGGCGAACACGGCATGCAATCTGGCGAAGGCCGTAGCCGCAGTAATTTAGATTTACCTGGTGTTCAACAGCTACTTTTAGAAGCGGTATATCGAGTAAATAAAAACATCGTATTGGTAGTTATGAGTGGCCGCCCCTTGGTGTTAACTTGGGCCAATACTCATATTCCGGCTATTGTAGAAGCTTGGCAATTGGGTACCACTACCGGTACCGCACTTACTCAGGTATTGTTTGGCGATTACAATCCGAGTGGAAAATTAACCATGAGTTTTCCTAGAAGTGTGGGGCAAATGCCTTTGTATTACAATCATTTTTCTACGGGCCGCCCAGGGCCTAAATCCGAAGTATTTTGGTCGCATTATACCGATGAATCTAACGAAGCCTTGTATCCCTTTGGTTTTGGCTTAAGCTATACCCAATTTGCGTATAGCAATTTGCAAACCACCGTGGCTGCAGATGGAACTATTTTAGCAAGTGTACAAGTGACTAATACGGGTAAATATGCTGGAGAAGAAGTTGTTCAGTTGTATATGAGAGATAAAGTAGCCAGTATGGTGCGCCCTGTTCAAGAACTAAAAGGATTTAAGAAAATTAACTTAAAACCAGGAGAAAGTATGCAGGTAGCCTTTACTTTAACTGCCGCCGAATTGGGCTTTTATACCGATAAAGGTACGTTTGTGGTAGAGCCAGGTGAATACGATATTATGGTGGGCACCAATTCTAAAGAGTACTTAAAAACCACTGTAAATACCTCAAGATAGCTTTTCCAAGTATTCAGAAGGGGTTTGGCCTGCAATTGATTTAAAGGTAGAATAAAAATTTGAGCGGGTGGAGAAGCCAGCTTTATAGCCAATACCATCAATAGAAAGCGTTTCTGATAATCCATCCTTTAATAATTCTTTCGCATAGTTTACACGCCACTCTGCTCGTAGTGCGGTGAATTTTTTCTCCAGTACATTATTAAAACAGTAGGCTATATGATGTTGCGGAATATTTAAATTTACAGCAATGTGGCTTATCGAAAAATCGGGGTGTACAAATGGTTTTTCCGTTTCTATATAACTGATAATTTTGGTGGCTAAGGGTAAAAATGGTTCTTCTACTTCCTCTAGCGCAACTTTTATAGCTTTTGCCTCTTTCTTTTTACTAGTTCCTGCTTTATGACGCATTTCTAAAACCGGGATGCCATATAATACTTGAGGAAACAACAACAAACTGATAGATAAGAGGCTAAATATTAAGCCAACGGTAAAGTGTAATGGCATAGAATCTAGAATGACATTACTTACTTTCCCCTCTAATAAAAACGCAGTTAAAATTAAAAAGCACCCTGCGGCTAAACTACTTACTACGGCTAGCAAGCCAATCCAGCGCTTCATTAAGCGGTATTGTTTTTTGGGAATTCTACTCAGCGTGTCGCTTGTTGGAGAATACTTTTTACCCCAAACCATTTGTAAAACTACCAAGCCATAGCAAAGTAGCAGTGCCGGTCTGGCAATAAAACCCAGAATGGGTGTATATATCCAATTTATCTGGGTCGATTTTATTAAATCGATATTATTGATTAAGGTGCTTGCTAGCATTTCTTTTTGAGTAAATGACTCAAAAAAATAGGGGGTAATACCTATGAGGTTAATTAAAAAAGGAATGAAGTGTAAAAAATCCCACTTGCTCGATAGCGCATTTTTGTCGGTTAAGGTGGCTTTTGCGTAAAAATAAAGCATGGGGCCCGGTAATAACCAAAGTGGGGTAAAATGATTGAAAAAAACCGCCAACCAAAAGGCCGATTTTCCGTAAATGGTGAGAAAATGCGTAAGCCCGTAGCTACCAAATGAGCTGAAAAATATACCCAAATAAACAGCATTTCGCTGAAGATTCCAGTTAAAGAACACCAATATTCCGGATAAAACAATAGTAAACAGAGAAAGGTATAGTAACATGGTTTCAGTTTTTAGACAAATTGTTCGGTTGCTAAAAATACACGAGAATTAGTAGTACTTGCTTTAAGAATAATAGTTTTCGTCCTATTTTTTTAAAAAAGTGTACCAATTAAACAAATATATTCATTATATTCATATAACACACAGTTATATTTGCTGATTAGCTAACAAATGAAGTAGTTTAAGCTTCATCCCAAAGGCTATAATAAACAGTATTCACCTCTCCCGCTTGTTCACATGAAAAAAATATTGAAATTTTTTCCATTTCTCCTTTTATTGCTATTTCCCTTTTTAGCATTATCTCAATGGTCCAAAGTAGCTGATTTGCCTCAGTATAAATGGCGTCTTGCGGGTTTCTCAATTGGTACCAAAGGTTATATTGTTGGGGGAATAACTGAAACGGCTACTACCTTTACTGGAGCAAATCCTTCTGCTAATTTATGGATTTACGATTCTCAGACTGATACGTGGTCTGCCGGTCCAGATTTCCCAGGTGGTAACATACGCAGGGCATTCGTTTTTGTGATTAATGATATAGCTTATGTAGGTTCTGGAGAAAATACCGGTTTTTATGCCTATGACCCAAGTACAAATGCTTGGACGCAGAAAGCCAATAGGCCAAATGTTGGTGAGTTTTATCAAGCTATTGGTTTTGCTGTCAATGGTGTTGGATATGCCGGTATGGGTGGAAGTGCAAATCTATATAAATATACACCTAGCACCAATACCTGGAGCACAGCTATTGCTACCGGAATACCCACAAGGGGGAGTGCTTTTGTATTTGTTTATAACAACAAGGCTTACATTGGTGGTGGGAATAATGGGGGTACCTATTACAACACTTTTTACCAGTTTGATCCCGCCACTAACACCTCCACGCAATTAGCCAATTATCCTACCCTTTATACTTTATATAGTTACGGATTTAGCAATGCACAAGGAGGGGGTGTTGCCTCTGGCTACGCGGGGTATAATAATCACCATACCTATAATATAAGTACCAATACTTGGACCGCCGCAACGTCGATACCCTCTTCGCCCCAATGGGGTACTCAGGAGGCCGCTGGGTTTAACATTGGTTCAAATCTGTATATAATTGGAGGTACAACTGGTTCAACAGCACTAAATAGAACAATTAAATTTACCAATGTTGTTTTACCCCCAACCATAACCGCACTTTCCCCTAACCCCGTTACCACTGGTCAAACATTAACCATTACGGGCACCAACTTTACGGGAGCTACGGGTGTTACCATCAATGGTACTTCTGTTCCCTTTACGGTAGCTAGCGCTACAAGTATTACCGTAGTTGTTCCAACAGGAACCACCTCTGGTAAAGTAATTGTAACCACCCCAGGTGGCACCGCCGATGGTGCCGTAGAAATAGCTTCGAACACCAGCGCACCAGCTAGTACCGGTTGGACCAATGCTTGGCAAAAGCTAACCACCACCACTGCAGGTTACTTAAAATCGGTTACTTTAAAACTCGACAACACCGATGCTAGCAACGATTACGGTTTGTATTTAGAATTACACGCTACCGATGCCGATCCAAGTTCTGCCAACCCGTGGAATAAATTTACAGGAAGTTCAATAGAAAATTCGGCTACCCTAACCATGCTAAGAAATACGGCAAGTGGTGAAGTAACCTTTACTTTCCCTGGAACTGTTAAGCTAAATGCAAACGCTACGTATTTTGTTAGATTAAAAGAGGCCGCCGGCAACCCTGGTGGAACAGGGAACCAGCGTATCTATAAACTGAGTAGTACAAGCGGCACAACCGATGGTGGTTCAGGCAATAACTTTGGTACCCTATACTACAAGTTTAGCATGGCCCCGCATTTGACGGTCATATATCCGGCCCCAACCATAACCGCACTTTCCCCTAACCCCGTTACCACTGGTCAAACATTAACCATTACGGGCACCAACTTTACGGGAGCTACGGGTGTTACCATCAATGGTACTTCTGTTCCCTTTACGGTAGCTAGCGCTACAAGTATTACCGTAGTTGTTCCAACAGGAACCACCTCTGGTAAAGTAATTGTAACCACCCCAGGTGGCACCGCCGATGGTGCCGTAGAAATAGCTTCGAACACCAGCGCACCAGCTAGTACCGGTTGGACCAATGCTTGGCAAAAGCTAACCACCACCACTGCAGGTTACTTAAAATCGGTTACTTTAAAACTCGACAACACCGATGCTAGCAACGATTACGGTTTGTATTTAGAATTACACGCTACCGATGCCGATCCAAGTTCTGCCAACCCGTGGAATAAATTTACAGGAAGTTCAATAGAAAATTCGGCTACCCTAACCATGCTAAGAAATACGGCAAGTGGTGAAGTAACCTTTACTTTCCCTGGAACTGTTAAGCTAAATGCAAACGCTACGTATTTTGTTAGATTAAAAGAGGCCGCCGGCAACCCTGGTGGAACAGGGAACCAGCGTATCTATAAACTGAGTAGTACAAGCGGCACAACCGATGGTGGTTCAGGCAATAACTTTGGTACCCTATACTACAAGTTTAGCATGGCCCCGCATTTAATAGTAATCAATCCTGCAAACATTTCGGTTACAAGTAATTTGACTCCATTTAGTAGTTGTGAAGGGTCGCCATCAGCACCACAAAGCTTTACAGCAACTGGTAACCAGTTAACCGCACCACTTTCTATTTTGGCACCAACAGGTTTCGAAATTTCTACCAATGAAACAACTGGATTTTCAAGTACGCTTACCCTAAATCCATTCAGTGCAGTTGCCGTTCCGGGATCTGTGGAGTATTGTTATATCTCTCCTGATGCTAGTAGTGGCCAAACTACGGTGTATGTAGACATGCGTCAATTTACTAGTGGTGTTTTGCCAGAAGAGGTGGGTTATTTGCAGCTATTAGACCTTTATACTGGCCCAGCTAAATTTTTGTTTAGCGATGTAGGAGGGTGGGCTCGGTACAGTATTCCCGTTGATTTAACCAATACATCTGGTTCTGCTTACACGGCTAATTTCAGAAGTAATGCATATGGAGAAACAAATATTACAGTTGATTTTCAATTCAGTTCTGGCAATACCATTAATTTGCCCATTTACGTTCGTTTATTGGCAGCGGCTACCGGAAGCCCAATGGGCAACGTTACTTTAAGTTCTATTGGTGCAACTTCGGTAAATGTTGCAGTAAGTGGTACGGTTAATGCAAAGCCACCCGTTCCTGCTGTGAGTAATGTAACGGCTTGTCAAGATTTATCTATACCAAATACTTTTTTAAGTGCATTAACGGCAACGGGAACTAATTTACTCTGGTATACAAGCGCTACCGGTGGTGTGGGTTCTGCAAATGCACCAATCCCTCAGGCTAGTACTCCTGGTACTACGTCCTATTGGGTAACACAAACCAATGCCAATGGTTGCGAAAGCGATAGGGCTCAGATTGATGTACTCATTAATCCAATACCAACCTTTAATCAGCCGCCTAATCAAACTATTGTAAATGGTACAGCTATTCAGCCCATTAATTTTGTTGGAACCGTACCAAATACAACATTTAGTTGGACAATTTTAAATTCTGGTTGGGGCATACCAACCACCGGAGTTGGAAATATACCTGCTTATGTGGTGGATGCAAATTTAGCGGGTTCTCCATCAGCTGCAACCACCATTATTGTTACGCCTACAGCAAATGGGTGCGTAGGCGCACCTCGAAATATTTTGCTAACTATTCTTTCACCTAATTCGGCCCCAACAAATATTAGCTTAAGCAAAACCAATCTTTTTGAAGCCAATGCTTTAGGTGCAACGGTTGGCAATTTAAGCAGTACCGACCCTGATGTGGGCGACACACATACTTATGCACTTGTAGGAGGATCTGGTGGTGGAGATAATGCTAGTTTCACCATTGTGGGTAATCAATTAAAAGCGAATGCGGTATTTAATTTTGCGGCTAAGCGCTTGTATGCTGTTCGCATTCGTACTACCGATGCCGGTGGTTTGCCCTTTGAGAAAGAATTTTTGATCAGCATTAGTAAAACCCCTGTGGTATTAGGTACTGGAAATGTGCCAAGTACCAAAAAACAAACAGCGCCAAGTGCAAATCCTTCTATTAGTAAGGGCTACAATTCGTTTTTAACCGTTACCGGAGAAAACCTAACAGGTTACTCGTGGTCGCCAAGTACGGGGTTAAGTGCCAATAATATCTCTAATCCAGTTGCTAGTCCCGATCAAACTACTACGTATAATGTAACGGTTACCAATAGTTTCGGAAGTACTACGGTTGTTCCTATTAGTATTACCGTATTAGATGATTACAATGTAACACCAAACAACCTTTTAACACCGAACGGCGATGGCTTAAACGATACCTGGGCAGTTGAAAATATTGCCAGCTACCCAAATAATGAGATTAAAGTAGTTGACAAGGCTGGTAGACTAGTCTTTACACAAAAAGGATATGCAAATACCTGGGACGGTGCTAATTTAATACCAGACACATATTATTATATTATTATTTTCGGCCCGGATGTTGCACCTAAAAAAGGATTTATTACCATTATTAGATAACGTATTGATGATCAAAATGAAACACAATTTAAAATCAATTATTCTGCTAACAGCATGTATAGCTTTAGCACTTAACGCCAGAGCACAACTTAATCCTATGTCTGCTCAATATTTTCAAAACCCATACATTGCCAATCCGGCTATGGCTGGTATGCAGAATGGTGCACGAATAAATTTGGGTTTTCGTAGTCAATGGAACAGCGTTCCGGGAGCACCAAAAAACACGTCAATTACTGCCGATTATGGTGCTGGTAAAGTGGGTTTGGGTTTAAATTTATATAAAGACCAAGCAGGTTTGTTAGACCGTACTAAAATGGTAGCTACTTACGCCTATCATCTACCCTTTAGTGATGAAGATAAAAGTTTAAGTTTTGGTCTGTCTTTGGGTATCCAAAACGAGCGTTTAAATACCAATGCCATTATAGGTTCTGTAAATGATCCCTTAGCGCTTGGCTTTAACAATAGAGAAACTATTTTAGATGGCGATTTCGGTGTGGCCTATACCAGTAATAAATTAACTATTGAAGGCTCCTTGGTTAACCTAAAAAAACAGTTAATGGCTGAAGATCAAAACACAGCTGATTATAGCACCTTTTATACCGCTGCTAGTTACCGTTTTAACTTTGCCGATTGGCAAGTAACTCCCAAATTGGCGTATCGTGGGGTAAGAAATTATCAAGACATGATTGACTTTGGCGCAGAGGTAAAAACTTTTTCTCAACAATTGGGTTTAAGCACCTTATACCATAGCAACAAAAGTTACAGTTTCGGGTTAACCTATCAGAAAAACAAACAGTGGCAATTATTGGCTAATTATACTACACCGGCTACGCCTATACAAAACTACTCTAACGGAAGCTTTGAAATTGGTTTGCAGTTGAATCTTAGTAAGATGAAACGTGACGAAAAAGTAGATATTAAAAACTAACTATCTTAACAAAAAAAGCCCTCCGATTTTCGGAGGGCTTTTTTTGTGCATTAATAATTGCAGTATACGTTGTAAAGCGCTCTTAAATCCTCTTCACTTAAATCGTTCCCATCGTTTTTTCCTAAAAAATGTCGTTTGAAAGCAGCCATAGCTGCAGCGCCATCTTTGGTATCGTAACCAATAACTCGGAGGGCCAGTAGCGGGTCAAACGTAGTTGGAATGGGCTCGGTAAGCAAAGGTGCTGGCATGTAACCAAAACCTTTTTCAGCTAATTTTGCCCAAGGAAAATAGGTGCTAGGGTCTACCTTTCGGCTAGGAGCAATATCGGAGTGCCCAATAAAATTAGATCTTGGGATACTATAGGTCGTTTTTAGTTTTTGTAATACGGCCAAAAGCGCATTAATTTGTGCATCGCTAAATGGGCTAAAGCCATCATTATCTAATTCAATGCCAATGGCTACCGAATTAATGTCCGTAATACTTCCCCACTTGGCCACACCGCCATGCCAAGCTCGTAAATAGTCGTTTAGTAGTTGGGTTATGGTGCCATCGGCACCAATAAGGTAGTGGGCACTGACTTGTGTTTTGTCTTGCGTAAACGTTTTAAGGGTTTCCTGTGTACTTTTTTGCGCCGTATGATGAATGATTACGTAATTAGGCTTACGCAGATTAAAATTTACGGTAGACACCCATTGGCTGGCTAAAGCATTTCCTGTAGAATCTACAAAGGCGTTTGTTTCCTTCTTTTTTAATTCTTTGCTAAAGCTTTTGATTTGCTTGCTATATATTTTCTCACTCCCTCTATAGGGATTGCTGGCACAAGAGGCTAAGAGAACTACTAAACCGATTCCAACAATTTTGCGCATAGGCTCTAGATGGCAAATAGCGGTAAAGCGTGTTGTATTCTTTGTAAGGTTTTCTCCTTACCAATAGTTGCGGCAATATCGAACACGGCAGGCCCAAATTTACCGCCTACCAACATAATGCGGAAAGGAAGCATGAGTTCGCCTACTTTTAATCCGGCTTGTTCGGCTTGGGTTTTAAACAGCCCTTCCAGTGCGACACTATCCCAGGTGCTTAGTTGGTTATATTTTGTGCTTAATGTATTAAAGAAAACTTCTTTTTCCGCACTCCATTTGGGTTTCACTGAATCTACATCTATGCTTGTTGGTTCTATAAAGAAGAAAGACGCCTGTGGCCAAAAATCGCTTAAGAGTACAAGACGTTCTTTTACCAATTCGAGTATGTGTTTAAAATAGGCATCGTTCGCAATTTCAGGTTTCGCCAAAAAGCGGTATACTTCCTCTGCCAATCGAGTTTCGTCTAAGCGTTTTATCCATTCGGCATTGTACCATTTGGCCTTTTCAAAATCAAATTTAGCACCTGCATGGCTTACTCTGCTTAGGTCAAACTTTTCAATCAATTCGGCTAAGCTAAACACTTCTTGGTCGGTGCCATCGTTCCAGCCCAATAGGGCCAATAGGTTTATAAATGCTTCGGGTAAAAAGCCCAATTCTCTAAATCCGGGGGTTAGTTCACCCGAGTTGGGGTCTTTCCAATTCATGGCGAATACCGGGAATCCGAGTCTATCTCCATCTCGTTTACTTAGTTTTCCGTTGCCATCTGGTTTTAATATGAGGGGCAAGTGTGCCCATTGGGGCATTTCTACTTTCCAGCCTAAATACTCCCATAACAATAGGTGTACCGGTGCCGAGGGCAACCACTCTTCACCTCTAAAGGCATGGCTAATTTTCATTAAATAATCGTCAACAACCACGGCTAAATGATAGGTAGGCATGCCATCGGCTTTTAGCAATACTTTATCGTCTACTACATTGGTATCGAAACTTACTTCACCACGAATCATATCGGTAAACTTAACCGTTGCGTTGGCTGGCATTTTAATGCGTATAACATGTGGTGTGCCGCTGGCCAAAAGTTGTGCTACTTCTTCGGCCGCTAGGCTGATAGAATTGCGTAATTGTGCTCTATAGGCTTGCCCGTAATGAAAATTCGGGACGTCTTTTCTCCATTTATCTAATTCTTCGGGGGTATCAAAGGCGTAATAAGCATGCCCTTGTGCTACCAATTGTTCGGCGTAGCTACGGTAGTTTCCCTTGCGTTCGCTTTGGCGATACGGGGCAAAGGGACCACCTACGTGTGGACCTTCATCGGGCAGTAAACCACACCAGTTTAAACAATCTAAAATGTATTGTTCGGCCCCCTCTACAAAGCGGGTTTGGTCGGTATCTTCGATGCGTAACACAAAGGTGCCCTTGTGTTTTTTTGCAAATAAATAATTAAATAACACGGTTCTTACGCCGCCTAAGTGTAATCCACCGGTAGGGCTGGGCGCAAATCGTACTCTAATGTCGGTAGCCTGCATAGCTAGCAAAGATACGGTTTTGCTCGTGATGTACTCATAGCTAGGGGCCGAAGATAGGTGTAGACAATCTGCTTTTTACTTATTATCTTGCTTATTCAATTTTAAAATTTGATGAAAAGACTTAGTATAACCCTTTTGTTTTTAGCTTCTGCAAATCTATTTGCACAAAATTTAGCTCCCTTAAGCGTCGAAAAAATTATGCGCAATCCGCAATGGATAGGCGTAGCGCCCAGCAATGTGGCGTGGAGTTTAAGTAGCAACAAGGTTTATTTTAATTGGAACCCGGATAAAAAAACTACCGATCCTTTATTTAGCATTGGCTTAACTGCCACTAAACCTCAGGTAGTAAGCGATGCCGAAGAGCAAAGCTTAAATAGAAGAAACGTGGTCTTCAATAAGAAAAATACCCAAGCTCTTTTTGAGCGCAATGGCGATTTATTTCTTTTAACTATTGCCACCGGCAAAGAAAAAGCGCTAAGCAATACTGTTGAAAGAGAAAGTAACGCTTCTTTCTCGGGGGATGAGCGTAACGTTATTTTTCAAAAGGGAGAAAACCTATTTAGCATTTCTTTGGTAGATGGAAGTTTAACTCAACTAAGTAATTTTTCTAGAGCTAAAAAGCGTGGAGAGCCTAGTTTAAGCAAGCAAGATCAGTGGTTAAAAACCGACCAATTGCAAACCTTCGATTTTTTAAGCCAAGAGGCCGCTCAGCAAAAAAATGCCGATGCAGAACGCAAAGCAAATGAACCTATCCGCCCAAAAGAGTTTAGTTTAGATGATAAAAGTTCATTGAGTAGTATTAAGGCCAGTCCCGATGCTCGTTATTTGGTGTTTAAAATCAGTAAAAATCCGGAAGGAAATCAAAATACGATTGTGCCCAATTACATAACCGCTTCCGGCTATGTAGAAGACATTCCGGGGCGCACCAAAGTGGGTAATCAATTGGCTACGTATCAAAGTTATGTGTACGATTGTACCCGCGATTCTATTTATGCTATTGCTACCAAAGACATACCGGGTATTAAAGATTTACCCGATTATGTGAAAGATTACCCTAAACAATTAGAAGAGCGCACTAAAAAGAATGAAGACCGCAAGGTGAGTATTGTGGGTCCGTATTGGAACGATGCCGGTACACAAGCTGTGGTATTGGTTTATGCCTTAGATAATAAAGATCGCTGGGTGATGAAATTAGATCCAAGTACGGGTCAGTTGAGTTTATTAGATCGTCAGTGTGATAAGGCTTGGATTGGCGGCCCGGGCATTGGCGGCAGCTTTGGCGGTGCCAACATAGGGTGGATTAACAATGAAACTATTTATTACCAAAGTGAAGCCAGCGGTTACTCCCATATTTACACGCAAAATATAAGCGGTGGTGCTAAAAAACAACTTACTTCTGGTAAGTGGGAGGTGCAAAGTCTACGCTTATCTACCGATAAAAAAACCTTTTACTTTACTGCAAACAAGCAACATCCGGGTATTACACATTTCTACCGCATGCCAACAAATGGAGGGGAAATTACTCAACTCACCAGCATGAAGGGGGGTAACGAAGTAAGCCTTTCGCCCGATGAGAAATGGTTAGCCATTCGCTATTCCTACAGCAATAAACCCTGGGAATTGTATTTACAAGAAAACAAGCCAGGCGCCAAAGCCAAACAAATTACACAATCTACCTCGGCTGAGTTTAACAGCTATGCGTGGAGAGAACCGGACCTGATTAGCTTCAAAAACAGATATGGTGCCGATGTGTACGCTAGATTGTATGTGCCTACCAAACCACACCCAGATAAACCAGCGGTGGTGTTTGTGCACGGTGCCGGTTATTTGCAGAACGTACATTATTGGTGGAGCCAGTATTTTAGGGAATTTATGTTTAATAATTTATTGACGGATGCCGGTTATACCGTTTTGGATATTGATTATACAGCCAGTTCGGGCTATGGTCGTAATCACCGTACGGGTATTTACCGCCACATGGGAGGCAAAGATTTAAGCGACCAAGTGGATGGTGTGAAATTATTGGTAGAGAAATACGGCGTAAACCCGAAACACGTAGGTTTATACGGTGGTTCATATGGAGGTTTTATCACCCTCATGGGCCTCCTAACCGAACCGGAAGTGTTTAGTTCGGGAGCGGCCTTGCGTTCGGTAACCGATTGGGCACATTACAACCATGGCTACACATCCAATATTTTAAACGAACCTGCTTTAGATGAAAAAGCCTACAAGCAAAGTTCGCCCATTTATTTTGCCGATGGATTAAAGGGAAATTTATTAATGTGCCACGGTATGGTTGATGAAAACGTACAGTTTCAGGATATTGTTCGCTTTAGCCAGCGCTTAATAGAGTTGGGTAAAAATAAGTGGGAGCTGGCTGTATATCCGGTAGAAGACCACGGCTTTACCGAGCCTGCCAGCTGGACCGATGAGTACAAACGTATTTTTAACTTGTTTGAACGTACCTTAAAACCATCTACTAAAATTGAGGAAAACTAAAAAGTCATTTCATCGCTCATTTTTTCCATTGAAAGGTTTTGATGAATACATCAATATCTTTTTTTATAAAGTTTAGCACGGGTTTTAAAGAATCTATTCGAGGTTGTTCGTTAAAATACAAGGCACCTCTTAGGTAGTTTTTGCTGCTATCTGTCAGGTAAAATTGCACGGCGGAGGCAGTATTTCCTTCTATGGTGTAGTAAATGCCGTATACCTTTTTTTTAGGGTTGTAAATAATTCCTTCGTTTATTGACGTAGCTTTTACGGTATGTTTAAAGGCGAAAGTACGAGCATCTTCGCTCAGTTGGTTGAGCATTGTCGGAGAGTTTATGGGCAAGTAACTCAAGTGTAGCCGACCGTTAAATTGAGGAAATGCAAGATCAATCCAATAGGGTTTAGCATCTGATCGAGTATCGGCCTGTACTTGGGCATAAACCGGATAGTCAAATCCGTAGGGTGAATTTGCCTGATAGGCTCGGTATTTTTTTTCAGGAAAATCTATTCTAAAATAACCTCGTGGCTTGGGTGTGTAATTACTTCCGCAAGCACTAGCAAGCAAACTTAGCCCCAACATAGCTAGGAGTACTTTGGGAAAATTCATACTTAGCTGTTCCAAATTTCCCAAGCCTTTTCCGCTTGTATGTGTAGCATTTCTAATCCGTTTTTAATGGCAGCCCCCTTTTGTTTGGCTCGTTTTAAAAATTCGGTTTCTGCGGGGTTGTATACTAAATCGTATACCAAGTGTTTATCTGTAAGGTATTCGTACGGAATATCGGGGCATTCGTTGATGTTTGGGGTCGTGCCCAAGGGTGTGGTATTGATAATGAGTAGGTGTTCTCTCATTAAATCGGCAGTTAAATCGGCATAGCCCAGTTGTTTGCTACGGGCTCTTCTGCATACTATTTGGTATTCTATATGAAGTTTTTTAAGTACGTAGGCCACCGCTCTAGATGCTCCACCACTTCCTAAAATTAAGGCCTTTTGGTGCCGCTTATGTAGTAGGGGTTTTAGGGAGTGCTCAAAACCATAGGCATCGGTGTTGTAGCCTTCTAAACGAATTTGTGTGGAGGATAGTTCTCCACTAAAAAAATCTTCAACTGGGTGGCTATTGGCAACTTTAATGCAGTTTACGGCATCAATTTCTTTAGCGGCTTCATCTAAACTATCCATATAATAAATAATCCCAATCTTATGCGGATGGGTAACATTCAATCCACATAAATCGGGATTACTCTTTACAATTTCTGGGAAATCGCTAATGGATTCGATGGGGAAAGCCACGTATTCATGATCTGATAAACTCTCTTTTTTAAACTTGTCTGTAAAATAGCCAACCGAAAAGGAGTGTGTCAATGGGTAGCCGATAATGCCGTATTTTTTCATGTTATAAAGCAAAAATTACTTCCCTTGATCTAAAAAGTGACTAAAGGTGTCGCCTCTTAAACCAAGTCGGATGGTTTCTAATGGAATAACCTCTGCCGGGGCGATGTTGCCTAGGTTTACATTGGTACCAATTAGTTTTATAAACCATACTTGTTGAGCTTTAATGGGGGCTTCCCAAATAATGGTTTCAGCGGGTATTTGGGTTAAAATCTCATCTACCAAGCCCTCTCTTACTTCTCCAGAATCGCGGTATATGCCTACGTTTCCACCTTCACGAGCTTCGGCAATTACTTTCCATGAACCGGCTTCAATTTCGGCTTTCATGAGTGCAATCCATTTGTATGGTGCAAATATTTTGGCTGCATCTTTAGATCCTACTTCAGAAATTACGGTTACTTGCTCACTCAGCTTGCGAATGTATTCACATTTTTCGTCGTGTTCAATTTCCATAGAGCCGTCGGATACTTCGGCATATTTCATCCCGTATTTATCTAGCACACGGCGGTAATCATCAAACTGATTGCGAATGGCAAAAGCCTCGAATAGGGTACCTCCAAAATAGGTAGGAATGCCCGCTTCTTTATATACCTGTAGTTTTTTTTCTAGGTTGGGGGTTACATACGAAGTAGCCCAGCCAAGTTTTACAATATCTGTATGAGATCCGGATACTTCTAAAAAATCTTCAATTTCACGAATGCTTAAGCCCTTATCCATCACCATGGTTATGCCACTGTTTCTTGGTTTTTGGGTGCGTTCGGGTATATTATTTAAGGTGTAATTCATGCTGCAAATGTCCAAAAAAAATCTAATTATTAATGTGTTCTGTGTGTTTATCTGGTATATCGATTGATGATATCGATAATTACCTTGTTTTCTTGTAGTTGTGGGAGGTATTCGAAAAGGATATGGTGCTTTTCTGGATCGGTATTGAGTGCAATTTCTAAGAAAGCCAATGCTTCGGCATATTGTCCGTCGGCAAAGAGGTAGGCCACCATGCGGTAGTAAAGTTCGGCGGCATCGGGGTTGGTTTTAATGCCCTCCGCAATGGTTTCAATGGCTCGGGCAAGTTTCTTTTGCTCAAATAATATAGAAGAGTAATCTAACCAAGCTTCAATATCAATGGGGTTTAGTTCTACAACTTTTTCGTAAGCTTTTTCAGATTCGTCTAATTGTTTGAGCTTGTATTGCGCATCGGCAATGGCAAACCAAAAATCCGGATTTTGATCGTCCAACTCTAAGGCTTTTCTGTAAAAATGCAAGGATTCGAAAAAGCGTTCTTCAAAGTCGAGTGTTACCCCTATACCAAACCAGGCATCTGCTTGTTCTGGATCCATTTTAACGGCCTTTTTATAGTATTTTCGAGCCTCGTCCATTTGCTCTAATTTTTCGTAGCATTCGCCAATAGCACAATAGGTATCTCCATTGGGTGGCTCGTACTCAAAGGTTTGTTTATACACGTCAATGGCTTCGCTATAGCGATCTAAATTAACCAATGAATTGCCTTTGTTGAAATAGGCCGATGAAAAATTTTCTTTAATTAAAATTGCGTAATCGTAGGCATCAATGGCTTTTTCGAAGAAATTTAATTTATTGTAAGCATTGCCCAGGTTGTACCAAGCAGCGTATGAGTAGGGCTCGGTATCGATGTATTGTTTATAAAATTCAATGCATTCTTCCTGTTTGTCGAGCACATCGTAGCAAAAAGCCAATTCATAAAGCGCTTCTTGATTTTCCATATTGCTTTCTAAGCACGCTTTTAGGTAGGTTACCGCCGATTCATAATCGGCCATATTTTGGTATACGTAGGCAATGTGTAAGAGAATTTCATCTCTATTTTCAGACATTTCTAATGCTTTTTTATAATTTTCGAGTGCCTCGGCATGTTGCTCTAATCCTTCAAAAATGGTACCTCTTAGCGTGTAAATATCTGGGTCAGATGCTTCTAAAGTTTCTGCTTTATCTAAGGCGGCAAAGGCCTTGTTTAGTTGGTTGGTTACTAAAAATAACTGGGCTTGTTTTACTAAGAATACTGAAACAAAGGGGTGTTGGCTCAGAGCATATTCTACCACTTGAAGTGCCTTTATGGGGTCATTTTTTTCGATATAATAATCAATAATGTTTTCGAATGCTTGTGCATCGAAGAAATACTGATCCTGATTGCGAATCATTTCTTCGTAGCGTTCTACCGAAAATTTAGGATCTTCACTAAATCCAAATTCAAATTCTTCTTCCATCCTCGTAAAAATGTATGCTTTTAAAGCTATATCATCAATAATCTTGCCAAAACTAATTAAGGTTAAAATACCGCAAAAATGTCTTTTTTATAGATTTAGTTTTCCACATCTACACGTTAAACTAGTGGTGTTATAGTATCAGTAACAAGCGTAATGGTATAAATCGTTTTTGCGAACACAAATTTTAGGGTATAAAAAAACCCTTGTTTTAGAGGGTTTTTTTATTGGGTGTGGGTATTATGGGTTTAATTTTAAGCTCCAAGGTTCAGGATCTGGATCTGGTTTTGGTAATGGGTACAGTTCTATTTTTCTGTAATCGTAGTAATATGCTATACCCAATCCATTTCCTTTATCTAAACTTGTAGATGCAGGCGTTGTTTGACGGGTATCAATTGGCGCATCTGGCGCCAAAATAAGACTTTTATAATCCATTTCTTGCCCTACTGCTAATCTTCCGTCCGTCGTGCTTGGTGTAAATTCAGTACTTTTTTCGCAAGCGCTCAGTACCATTATGCCAAGCCCTAAACACACTGCCGGGCCAATTAAATTTTTGATTTTTTTCATATTATTTTGTTTTTAGTTAACCAAATCTGATTAATTAAAAGAAAATAACGTGCCTTAAAAGAAATATAATTACTAATTATAATTATGGGACTTAATATTACTTAGTAAGATAACAAGGTGCTTAGTAACTGAATTTCTTGGCCTAATGAATGAATAACTTATAGCCTCTGCCGTGTACGTTCATTATTTCTACTTTCGGGTCGGCTTTTAAGTATTTGCGCAATTTGCTCAGAAATACATCCATGCTGCGACCATTAAAGTAATTATCGTCGTGCCAAATGGCTAAAAGTGCCTCTTCACGGGTTAAAACTTGGTTTTGTTTCTGGCACAATAGTTTTAATAATTCGGCTTCTTTGGTGCTTAATCGCTGGGTATTTTCTTTATAAGTAATTTGCTGTGCGGCTACATCAAATACAAAATCGCCAATTTGAAAGCTGCTTTGTTGCGCACTTGTTTCTTCGTTTTTATGTTCATAAACCCGCTTTAAGAGTGCATTGATTCGCAAAAGCAATTCTTCAATTCTAAAGGGTTTGGTAATATAATCGTCGCCACCAAGGGTAAAAGCCTCCGTTTTATCTTCAATCATGGTTTTTGCGGTGGCAAAAATGAGCGGAATGTGTGGATTTATTTTCCGTATTTCTTTGCCCAAGGTAAAGCCGTCTTTTTTGGGCATCATTACATCTAAAATGCAGATATCAAAAGCCTCTTTGGTGAAGGCTATTAATCCCTCGTCACCATCGCTGCAGCGTACTACCTCGAACTTACCCTTTAGTTGCAAATATTCTTGTAAGAGCAGCCCCAAGTTCGGGTCGTCTTCTACTAATAGTATTTTTTTCATGCTAGTGGGATACTAATTTCAAAGGTAGAACCTTTGTGTTTTTCACTCTTTACTTTTATTTGCCCTTTTACTAAACGCACAATGGTATTTACATAACTTAAGCCCAAGCCAAATCCTTTTACATTGTGTACGTTGCCGGTAGGTATTCTGTAAAATTGATCAAAAATTTTATCAATTTGGTCTTTGCTCATTCCAAGGCCATTGTCTTGTACCGTACATACTACCTGCTTTCCAAGATTTTGTGTACTAATCTTAATTTTTGCTTCTCCGTCGCAATATTTAAGAGCGTTGTCTATTAAATTAAATACCACGTTCGATAGATGTAATTCATCAGCCAATACCACGTCATTTTTTGCTTGTAAATCTAATTCAATACTGGCTTTTTGCTTTTCTAGTTGTAAGCTCATGCTATCGGATACCGCAGCAATAAGCGTATTTAATTCTAGGGGTCTATTTTCTAGTTTAAAATCTTCTTTATCTACTTTGGCTAGGTGCAAAACACGTTCAATGTGATTACCAAGTCGAATATTCTCATCGTAAATAATAGTAGCTAAGCGTTCAACTTGTGCTCTGCCTCCACTCAATTCTTCATCTTTCAAAGCCTCACTAGCTATCATAATGGTGGCTACAGGCGTTTTAAACTCATGGGTCATGTTGTTTATGAAATCGGTTTTCATTTCCGATATTTTCTTCTGGCGCAAAATAAGTTGTAAGGTATAACCAAAACTGCCTAAGAGAATAAGTAAGAGTCCTCCAGAAAGCACCATAATCCAGGTCATGTTTGCCAAAATGTAATTGCTTTTGTTCGGAAAACTAAGCAAAAGCCAACCACTTTCTTTTATCATTTCTTTCGGAAAGAGCTGTGTTTTATACACTTCATCCGTATGCAAATGCTCCGTAGTTTCCAATGGTGTGCCTAATTTATTTTTGGCATTTGCTTGCTGTATTTGGTAGGTGAAGGTCCCTGTAATACCCTTGTTTTTTAATTCTTTACGTAGCAGTTGATCAACCATATGCGCTTGTATACGCTTATTTAAGGGCATTTTAGCTGAACCAAATTCTTGTGCCAAATCTTGCAATACGTTTTTCTTAGTTTCTTGAACCGAATCTAAGAACTGTTGTACGAGCTGTACATCAGGCGAATTAGGTGCATCGTTTCTGTTTATATTGCTTAGCCTCGGCTTAGCCAGGGTAATGAGTTTAGGCCCATATTGCGGGTCGAACACAATGTATTGCCGAATTGAATCTACTGGATTTTGTTTAGTAAAACCGAGTTTCGGAACCCGCTGCTGAAGCACTTGTTGATGTATGCCCCCAAACGGATCTACAAATTGTACCAATTCTTGTTGAAGTTCTTCTTCAGTAGCTTGAGCTTTGGTGGCATCGTAAGATAAAACCACTGGGTAACGTGCCCGAAGCATACTGTCTCGTACGGTAAATAAACTATCTGCTTTTTGCTGTTCTTTGCTTAAAAATTGCGCATAAGATTCTTTTCGGGCTGCAGAATTTTGCTTCAACTGAGTGTTAGCTTGTGCTCGATCTTTTCTTTTTTGCGATTCATTTTTAGTGTTTACTGCCTTTTTTAACAAAAAATTATAGGCTTCTTGCCGTTCGAGTTTCTTGGCCACATTGCTAAGTGCCTCGTTTACATTTTGATCAAACAGTTGCGATTTTAATTGGTAGGATTGATTCAGAAAATACCATTGCATAGCCAATACACCCAATAGGGCTATAGCCATTAGGCCGGTTATGAGCACAATGTTTTTCCGTTTCATGGTTCAAAAATACCCAAGCTTGGCGTAGCGCCACCTATTTTAACACTTTTTAACAAGCTCTTAACAAAATACAAGGAGCTAGCGCTCTATTTTTGAGTATTAAATGTATTTAATAGTTATTACAAGTAGTTTGGTTAGTGTAAAAATGAAAAAAGCCGTTCTGAATTTCTTCGGAACGGCTTTTTTGCTAAAAGGTTTTTTGCTTAGAATGGAAGATCATCCTCAGCACCAGGTTCAGCAGCTAAATCCGCAGGTGCCGCAAATTCTGGTGTAGGTGCAGCACTAGCAGCGCCTCCCAAAACGTTTAATCTCCACACCGAAAGGGTGTTAAAATATTGTGTTTTTCCGTTTTTATCTGTCCACGGACGGCCACGTAAATTAAAAAATACCTCTACTTGGTCGCCTACTTTTACGGCATCAAGCAAGTTTACTTTATCTTGTACTGCTTCTAATTTTACATATTCCGGGTAGCTCGGATTTTCTGCATATTCAATTACCACCTCACGTTTTTTAAACTTTTCGCTTACGGTAATTACTTCGCTAACTTCGTGTACTTTTCCTTTAATATCCATTTATTCTAAATTTTTAAAATACTAGTAACAAATCTCCATATTTTAATTGATTAACTTCGCAAAATATCATGCAAGTTTTCCACACCAAAAGTAAAATCATCATCACCTGTAATAAGCGCCTAGCGCCTTATTTACAAGCGGAAGTAGAAGCCCTAGGCTTTACTCCCGATAGGGTGTTTAGTACCGGCTTAGAATTAACCGGTACCGTAACAGATTGTATTAAACTCAATCTCAATTTACGTTGTGCCAGCCAGGTACTTTATTCTCTAAAAAGCTTTACCGCCGAAAATCCGGCTCGATTATATAAAGAGTTGGTAGAAATGGAGTGGGAGAGTTTAATTGATTTCACTGGTTATTTTTCCGTTACCTCCAATGTAGATAACGAAACTATTACCACGCCTTTGTTTGCCAATTTAAAGGTAAAGGATGCCATTGTAGATCGTATTAAAGAGAAAAAAGAAATTCGCCCCAATACCGGCCCCGAGTTAGATAAAGTGGTTATTCACTTGTATTGGAAAGATGATAAGGCCGATATATTTTTAGATACATCGGGCGAAACGCTATCTAAACACGGTTATCGGAAATTGCCGGGCAAAGCACCTATGTTAGAGGCTTTAGCTGCAAGTACCATCATGTCTACCAATTGGGATCAAAAAAGCCCTTTTGTAAACCCCATGTGTGGTTCGGGCACTTTGGCCATTGAGGCTGCCTTGTTGGCAACCAACAAACGCCCGGGTTTATTTAGAATGAATTATAGTTTTATGCACGTATTGGGTTACGAGGAAGAGTTATTTTTTACGGAACGCAGATTATTAAAAGATCAAGCAGTTAAAACCATCGATTTTGAAATTATTGCTACCGATATTTCTGCCGATGCAGTGGATATAGCTCGAAAAAATGCCCAAACAGCTGGCGTAGATCAATTAATTACGTTTAAAGTATGCGATTTTGCCGAAACTCCTGTTCCTAGTACACCAGGAGTAATTATGTTTAATCCCGAATACGGAGAACGTTTGGGGGTACATACCAAACTAGAGGCCACCTATAAACGCATGGGCGATTTTATGAAGCAAGAAGCAAAGGGCTACCGTGGTTATATATTTACCGGCAACCCCGATTTGGCTAAACGCATAGGTTTACGTGCTTCGCGACGGGTAGAATTTTACAATGGCAAATTAGATTGCCGTTTATTAGAGTATGAATTATACGAAGGCAGCAGAAGAGAAAGCCCGGATGCAGCCCCATTAGCTTAAAAATTTATGAAACTTTCTGTTTTAGTATTAATTAATGCCTTAGCAGTTGCCCTATCTTTAGCACTTTTAAACTTCTATTTTCAGCACAATTGGTTATATATGTTGGCTACCTTTGCGGTTGCCCTGGGTACCAGTTTTGTTGTATTTTACTACCTCACCGAACGGTTTCTATACAGTAAAATTAAGCTTATCTACAAACTTATTCATAATTTAAAATTGGGTAAAGATTTAAAAGATGCCTTAGGCGAATATGTGAGCGATGACCCCATTTACGATGTTGAGCAAGAAGTAAAAGAATGGGCCATCAATAAAAAATCGGAGATAGATAGTTTAAAGAAACAAGAAGAGTTTCGCCGAGAATTTTTAGCCAATATTTCCCACGAATTTAAAACACCACTTTTTGCTATACAAGGCTACATTGAAGCCCTTCAGGATGATCTTTTATCCAATCCAGAACAAACCCAAAAATTTTTACAAAAAGCCTCCAAAAACGTAGACCGGTTGAGTTTTTTGGTAAAAGATTTAGATGCCATTTCTAAACTCGAAAGCGGCGAATTACCCATCAATTACGAAATTTTCGATATCAGTATTTTGTTGCAAGAAGTGGTAGAATCGCTTGAATTACAAGCAAAAAAACACCACATAAACCTAGAATTTAAAGACAAATACCAAACCGTTATTAAGGTAGAAGCCGATAGAGAAAAAATAAGACAGGTGTTGGTTAACCTGATTGATAACTCTATAAAATACGGCAAACCCAATGGTACTACTTCCTTAAAAGTATTCGAATTACACGATCAACTATTGGTTGAAGTAACCGATGATGGCCTTGGTATAGAAGAAAAATATCAAGCCCGTATTTTCGAACGTTTTTACCGCACCGATCAAAGTCGCTCTCGGGAAATCGGCGGTTCTGGCTTAGGATTGGCCATAGTAAAACACATGCTAGAAGCTCAAAAACAAACCATTACCGTTCGTAGTACCGAGGGCGTTGGTTCTACCTTTGGCTTTACCCTACAAAAAGCATAGACTTAACATTAACTTAACACAACAATTATAACTTTGATTAATTAAACCCGATAGTAATGTCATTAAATACCATCTTTCAGTACTTTATACCTAAAGACAAAAACTTCTTCCCACTTTTTGAGCAGGCAAGCAACAATTTGATTAATATGGCCGAGTTATTAAACAAAGCCGTTAATACCAAAAATGCTGATGATCGCTTGGAGTTTTTTAAAGAAATCGAAAACATGGAGCATATTGGTGACGATATTACCCACCAAATTTATTTAGAACTCAGCAAAAACTTTATTACTCCGTTTGATAGGGAAGATATTCACCAATTGGCCACTGCTATTGATGATGTAGCAGATTATATTCACGGATCGGCTAACCGTATGCTTTTGTATAAAGTAGATATCATTACCGAGCCTATTCAAAAATTAGCCGAATTAATCCTCCAAGCTGTAACCGATTTGGATAAAGCCGTACGGGAATTACGCAACCTAAAAAATATCCGGGCTATTGCCGATTCTTGTGTGCGTATCAACAGCATCGAAAACCAAGCCGATTACGTATTTGATAGAGCAGTAGGTGATCTGTTTGCTTACGAAAAAGACGCTGTGCAGTTAATTAAATACAAAGAAGTATTGGCCGCCTTAGAAACCGCTACCGATATGTGTGAAGACGCAGCCAATGTATTGGAATCTATTTTAGTTAAACACGCTTAAGCAAGAGCTATGGGCTTAACGCTACTTTTTACCATTATTGGGCTTGCCTTGGTATTCGATTATATCAATGGTTTTCACGATGCCGCCAATTCTATTGCAACCGTAGTTTCCACCAAAGTACTTACCCCATTTCAGGCGGTAGTTTGGGCAGCCTTTTTTAACTTTTTAGCCTATTGGGTATTTGGCTTCGGCGTTGCCGATACTGTTGCCAAAACGGCAAACACCATGGATATTAACCTTACCGTAATTTTAGCCGGTATTGTTGCTGCCATTGCCTGGAACCTATTAACCTGGTGGTTGGGTATTCCATCTAGTTCATCGCATACCTTAATTGGTGGATTTGCCGGTGCAGCCATTGCGCACGCCGGTGTAGGCTCGGTAGTATGGTATACAGCTGGTAAAGATGGCGGTTTGCCTTCGGGTGTATTGGTTATTGCTTCGTTTATTGTATTAGCCCCACTTATTGGTATGTTAGTTTCTTACTTCTTATCCGTATGGTTATTACATTCATCTAAAAAGGGTATTTTAACTAAAATTTGGACTTTAATCATCATGGCTATTACGGCGCTTTTTGTACGTAGCCGAATGATATTTGAAATTAAAAAACCCCGTTTTGACTCTCATTTCTGGAGTGTTGTTGCAGAATCACACAATTTAAAATGGCTATTATTCGCAGGAATTGTTTTTTCGATAGGTTTTTTCTGCTTAATTTTTAGCAGCTTAAGCGAAACCAAAGCAAGTGCATGGTTGCGCAAAATGCAATTGGTATCTTCAGCAGCGTTTAGTTTGGGCCACGGTGGTAACGATTCTCAAAAAGTAATGGGTATTATTGCCGCTGCTGTAGCTGTTTACATTCACACCTCTGGCGTAGCGCAAGAAAGCTTACCAGCTTGGTTAGATGTTGCTTTGCCCAATGGCGATTACCCAGGCCATATTCCAGGGTGGATACCCTTAGCTTGTTATTCTGTAATTGCTTTAGGAACCCTAAGCGGTGGTTGGAAAATTGTAAAAACCATGGGTTCTAAAATTACCAAAGTAACCCCATTTGAAGGAGTTGCCGCAGAGTCTGCCGGAGCCTTAACCTTATTTTTTACCGAACACTTCAAAATACCGGTATCAACCACACATACCATTACTGGCTCTATTATTGGCGTTGGATTGAGTAAACGCATCTCAGCAGTACGTTGGGGTGTAACCGTAAACCTTATTTGGGCATGGGTATTAACCATTCCAGTCTCTGCTCTATTAGCAGCTATACTGTATTATGTTTTTTCGTTCTTTTTAAACTAAAGACTGGGTTAGGTAGCATAAAAAAAGGCATCCCGAAAAACGGGATGCATTTTTTATTTATTCAGTTCGCTTAGGCTAATAAACGTATCGGCTCTTCCAATAACCCTTTTAGGGTTTGTAAGAACGCAGCACCCGTTGCCCCATCTACCACACGGTGATCGCAACCTAAGGTTAATTTCATCACATTGCCTGGTACTACGGACCCGTTTTTCACTACCGGAATTTCTTGTATAGCTCCTACCGATAAAATGGCTCCATCGGGTGAGTTGATAATTGACGTAAACTCATCGATACCAAACATCCCTAAATTAGATACGGTAAAGGTAGAACCCTCCCAATCGGTAGGTTGAAGTTTTTTAGCCTTGGCTTTTGCGCCAAATTCTTTTACTTCCGCAGAAATATGAGAAAGCGATTTTCCATCAGCAAAACGTACCACTGGCACCAATAAACCATCTTCTACTGCCATGGCTACGCCAATATTGGTATGTTCGTTGAAGCGAATGGTATCGCCACCCCACGATGAATTTACGGCTGGATGTTTCTTTAATGCATTGGCTACCGCTTTAATCACGATATCGTTAAAAGATACTTTTACCGGCGCTACCGCATTAATTTGAGTACGAGCAGCCATGGCGTTTTCCATATCTACACTAATGGTTAAGTAGAAGTGAGGAGCGGTAAACAAGCTTTCCGCTAAACGCTTGGCAATTACTTTACGCATTTGCGAAACCGGTACTTGGGTATATTTTTCTTCGCCAACAAAGCTCGGAATGCTTGGGGTAGCAGGGGTGCTAGCTACCGGAGCATTGTTACTGGTCGCTATTGGTGCGGCACCCGGTACAAAACCGTCGATATCTTTCTTCACAATACGACCACCTTCGGCACTGCCTTGTACGTGGCGTAAATCAATTCCTTTTTCTTGCGCAATTTTACGGGCCAAAGGCGATGCTTTTACTCGTGAATCGTCGCCACTAGTAACAACTACCGCTGGAGTGTT
Organism: Sphingobacteriaceae bacterium; assembly: GCA_044239195.1. Taxonomy (GTDB): domain Bacteria; phylum Bacteroidota; class Bacteroidia; order Sphingobacteriales; family Sphingobacteriaceae; genus JAIPAN01. The sequence goes on from JBIIBV010000001.1 coordinate 96,519, forward strand.
TGCTGGAGCAGCGCTACTTGTAGCCACCGCTGCAACAGGAGCAGGTTCCGCTGCAGGCGCCGGAGTACTTGGTACTGCGGTTAATAAAGGCGTTACATCGGTACCTTCTTTACCCACAATGGCAATAATATCGTTTACTTTGGCTGCTTGTCCTTTTTCAACTCCTACGTATAATAAGGTTCCTTCGGCATAAGCGGTTACTTCCATGGTCGCCTTATCGGTTTCCACGTCAGCCAAAGCATCGTCGCTTTTAATTTTATCACCCACTTTTTTGTGCCATTCTGCAATTACCCCTTCTTTCATGGTATCGCTTAATAAAGGCATACGAATAACGGTTGCACCTAACGATTCTGGTGTAACGCTTGCTGCAGGAGCCGCAGCCAAAGGGGCAGCTTCTGCTACAACTGGAGCTGCTTTTTCGGCAGCAGGAGCTGGGCTAGCAGTCAATAATGCTTGGTAATCTTCGCCTGGGGCACCAATAATAGCAATAACCGAATCAACTGGAGCGGCCTGACCTTCAGCAATACCCACATAAAGTAGGGTACCTTCTTGAAAAGACTCAAAATCCATGGTTGCTTTATCGGTTTCTACTTCGGCAACTAAATCGCCCGATTTAACGGTATCACCCACTTTTTTATGCCACTTCGCAATCACCCCTTCAGTCATGGTGTCGCTCATTTTGGGCATGCGCACTACTTCAGCCATATTTTTTTATTTAAGGTAAACTAATCGCGAATAAAAGGATAATCTCCTTGAGCGTATACATCGGTATATAACTCCTGAGCCTCTGGCAATGGAGATTCCTCCGCAAAGCGCACCGATTCGTCTACAATCGCTTTTACTTTTTCGTTTATTTCTTCAATCCAAGCTTCGTTGGCATATTTTTTACGAAGAATGGTTTCTTTTACACTTTCTATAGGGTCTTTGGCTTTGTATTCTTCTACCTCTTCTTTGCTGCGGTATTTCGCAGGGTCGGACATAGAGTGTCCTTTATAGCGATAGGTACGCATTTCTAAGAAGGTAGGGCCTTCGCCTCTACGAGCACGGCTAACCGCTTCGTCCATGGCGTTGTGTACCGCTACTGGATCCATTCCGTCAACAGGAGCGCAAGGCATATCAAAACCTAAACCAATTTTATAAATATCTAACATGTTGGTGGTACGAGCTACCGAAGTACCCATGGCGTATCCGTTGTTTTCGCATACAAATACTACAGGTAATTTCCACAACATAGCCATGTTAAAGGCTTCGTTTAAGGCACCTTGGCGTACAGCACCGTCGCCCATATAACATACGTTTACATTGCTGGTACCTTTGTATTTTTCGGCGAAAGCAATGCCCGCACCCAATGGAATTTGTCCACCCACAATACCGTGGCCACCGTATAAGCCCAATTCTTTACTAAACATGTGCATAGAACCACCCTTGCCTTTAGAGCATCCGGTAGCTTTACCATACAATTCGGCCATAATTTCGTTGGCCGACATGCCTCTAGCAATGGCGTGCGCATGTTCGCGGTATGCAGTAATCATGGTATCTTGTGGTCCTAATACCGACATCGCTCCAGCCATTACAGCTTCTTGTCCAATATATAAATGGCAAAAGCCTCTAATTTTTTGTTGTCCGTACAATTGTCCAGCTTTCTCCTCAAACTTTCTCATCAAAAGCATCGATTCGTACCACTGGAGATAGGTATCTTTCGTAATTTCTACTGAACTCATTCTCTTGTATATATCGTTTTTTAGGGATCACAAATCTAATCATATCTTACAGAAAAAAGAAGAGTTATTGTGTTGTTTACACGAAGTTTTTAGTCGATGCGTAAATGTGAAAAAATGTTAAAAAGCCGAACTTCCTTGCTTAAC
>JBIIBV010000013.1:0-32735 GCA_044239195.1 Sphingobacteriaceae bacterium
TTAGTTGTGGTATTTATTTTCCAAGAGTCTACCAAAATGGAAGCAGCGTATGGCCTTTCTATTACATTGGCCATGCTCATGACTACTATTCTCTTGAGTGTTTACTTGCTACGAAAAAAAGTACCAGTCTATTTGGTTGTCATTTTTTTAACTATATATCTAATTATAGAATTAACATTTTTTGCAGGTAATATGGCCAAAATAATGCATGGTGGTTGGTTTACCATCGTGTTGGGTTCTATTTTATTTTCGGTGATGTGGGCTTGGTCTTCTGCCCGAAAAATTAAAAACAGATTTGTAAAGTTTGTTGATATTGAAGAATACTATCCAATTATTAAAGATTTAAGTGAAGATGAAACCGTACCAAAATTGGCTTCTCAATTGGTGTATTTAACCAGTGCAAATTTCCGCTCAGAAATAGAGTTGAAAATTATGTACTCCATCTTACAAAAACAACCAAAACGTGCCGATGTATATTGGTTGGTACACGTAGATGTAATGGATGAGCCATATACCAACGATTATAAGGTAGATTTCTTAATTCCGGGTAAATTAATCCGCATCGATTTTAAACTTGGTTTTAGAGTAGAGCAACGCATAAATGTGTTGTTCCGTAAAGTGGTAGAAGATTTAGTTAAGAATAAAGAAGTGGATATTACTAGTAAACACCCTTCTTTAAATAAAAATCATATTGTGGGCGATTTTCGCTTTGTATTATTAGAGAAAGTACTTTCTCGTTCAAACAAATTGCCCTTCTTGGAGCGTTTCATCATGAACTATTATTTCATTCTGCATAAACTAAGTTTATCTGAAGAAAAAGGCTTTGGTCTCGATTCTAGTTTCGTGAAAATAGAACGGGTACCGCTCATGGTATCCGTACCAGAAAACATCATCTTAAACAGAATTAAGTAAAAAAAAAGCCCCGAAATTATTCGGGGCTTTTTTTTTAGTGATTGCTCGGCTGGTTAAGCTTACTTCTGCGGTAGCTATACCCGAAATAAATGCTTAGCCCAACTACGAGCCAAACACTAAATACAAGCCAGTTTTTCACCGGAATTTCTGTCATTAAATAAAAACAACTCATTAAACCCAATATTGGAATAATAGAGAAATTGTTTTTGAAACTCAAAATGGCTGATCCCATGCATATAAGTAGGAAGAGATAGAACGGAATGTGGTGTTTCCAACTTTCCCATCCTTCGGAGAAATTTAGCTTACTGCCAATAAAATCGCTAAAGAACCAAGCCAGTACCACTACTAAAATGGGTATAATGAACTTGCCATTTACATAGGGAATGCGGAAACGTTTTTGGGTAGGATTCTCATCTTTAGGTAAGTAAAGTACTCCGCCACAAACCAAAACAAAGGCAAAAAGGGTGCCAATACTGGTTAAATCGGTTACCAAACTGCTATCTACAAATAATGCCGGTATGCCCACTAAAAAGCCGGTAATAATAGTTGCAAAAGCGGGTGTTTGATATTTCTTATGGATTTTACTGAATGATTTAGGTAATAAACCATCGCGGCTCATGCTCATCCAAATACGCGGTTGGCCCAATTGGAATACCAATAATACACTGGTGGTTGCAATAACGGCACTAACCGAAATGATATAACTAATCCAAGGTTTATTGATTCGTTCAAATACAAAAGCCAATGGATCGTCTACTTTTAATTCCGAATAGTTTACCATGCCAGTTAATACCAAGGCAATTAGAATGTATAAAACGGTACAAATAATGAGGGAATAAATCATCCCTTTGGGTAAGTCTCGTTGTGGGTTTTCACACTCTTCAGCGGTGGTAGAAATGGCATCAAAGCCTATGTATGCATAAAATACAGCCGATACGCCACGCAATACGCCGCTAAATCCGTTGGGTAAAAATGGCGCCCAGTTGTTTGTATCTACATAGAAAAAGCCAATGCCAATAACAAAAAGTATAACGGCAACCTTTAGTGCCACCATAAAGTTGGTACTCTTTTTACTTTCTTTAATTCCTATATAGGCCAACCAAGTAACCAATACCACAATGAGCATGGCCGGAATGTTTAAAAACACTTTATAGTCGCCAATCATGGGTGCGGTAGTCCAAGCTTGGTAAGCGTCTGCTAAGCTGTTATTTAGCAGTTTACCTGCAGCCATGGCAGTTTCTGCTTCTTGAAATCGACCAAAAGCCGTGGTACTATCCATGGTAAGCCAACCTGGTAAATGTATGCCAATGCCCTGCAGTAGGTTATTGAAATAGCCACTCCACGAAATAGCCACCACAATATTGCCGATAGCGTATTCTAAAATCAAGGCCCAACCTATAATCCAGGCAACTAATTCGCCGAAAGCTACGTAGGCATAGGTGTAGGCACTACCCGATACGGGTACACGTGAAGCAAATTCGGCATAACATAAAGCCGAAAAGCCGCAAGTTATGGCTGTAATTACGAATAAGATAGAAACGCCAGGCCCACCATTAAAAGCGGCTGTACCAATGGTAGAGAAAATTCCCGCACCAATTACGGCAGCAATGCCCATGGCCGTTAAATCACGTACTTTTAAAACCTTGTTTAAGTTTTTTTGTTCGTGCTCAGCATCAGAAAAGCCTTCTTTTTGATCTTTTAATATGCCACTAATGGTTTTTTTTCTGAGGAAATTGGCCATGCGTTTTTAGTTTTTAAAATATAAGTGATTCCGATAAAGATAAGAGGCTTGTTGGTAATACGAAATGGCTTCTTTACTCAGCTCGGGGTTTATGGCAATAGCCTTGGTGTCGCCAGTTTCGAAATTTGGCGCAAAAGCGCTCAGCTTTTTGTTTGGCTGTAAAATGTACAATTGCTTATTCTTGATGAAACCCAAACTCTGGTAGGTGCTAATGAATACACGCTCCCTACCTTCCTCTAGACGGAAAATATCGTAGCCAAAAAATTTACTGCGGTACTTAAAGTTAAGCATACCCAAAATAGTTGGAGCAATGTCAATTTGGGCGGTAAGCTTCTCAAAATGTTGTGGTTTCACCATGCCAGGTGCATAAATAATCATCGGGATGTGGTATTTATCTACCGGCAATTCTACCTTTCCGGCGCTCGAAGCACAGTGGTCGGCCACAATTACAAAAATGGTTTGCTTAAACCAAGGTTTTTGTTGAGCTTCTTTAATAAATCGGCCAATGGCGTAATCGGTATATTTTACGGCGCCCTCCCGTCCGCTATGCGATGGTATATCGATACGGCCTTCAGGATAGGTATAGGGGCGGTGATTCGAAACCGTCATAATGTGGCTAAAAAATGGTTTTTTATCTTGATAGTTTTTGTCTAACTCTTTTAACGAAAGCGTAAACAAATCTTCATCGGCTACGCCCCAAATATTTTCGTAGTGTATATCTTTTGGGTTAATGGCATCGCGATCGATGGCTTGGTAGCCATTGTTGGCAAAGAAATAACCCATGTTATCGAAATAACTGTATCCGCCATAAATAAATTGTGTGCGGTAACCTTTACTTTCAAATACACTTCCTAAAGAAAATAATCCTTCGTTATTAGGGCGCTTGACTATAGATTGACCAGGAGTAGGTGGAATAGCTAGAGAAAGCGATTCCAAACCCCGTACCGTTCTGGTACCCGAAGCATAGAGTTGCGTAAATAAAATACCTTGGTCGGCTAAACTATCTAACTGCGGTGTAATGCCTTGGGTATTGCCAAAGTGTGACAAGAAACTAGCGCTCAAACTTTCTACACTAATAAGTACCACGTTGAGCTTTTTCTCCGGTTCTTGGTGGTTGATTTCTCGTTCAATTCCTACATTGTTGTTTAAAAATTTGCTATCTTTTTCTTGTAAAGCTTTGCGTAAAGTGGCTACCACTTCGTTTTGAGGCAAGGTTTGGTAAAAGCTGGTGTAATCTAATTCATTGTTCCAAAAGGCCGAACCAAAATCGAACAATCCGTTGCCCGCTAGTTCATTGGCATATTCGTTATCGCTAAATTTTTTACCCTTATTGTTTACCAAGAAATAAGTAAGTAGCGGTAATAGAAGCAGAGGAATAGCAATGGTCGTTCTTTTGTCAAAACGGATGCTTGCCTGCATAGATTGCTTCACCGAAGGCCGTATTTTCCACAATATTCCAAAAGAAATAAGGAGAATAGCTATGAGTAATTTACCTATTGGGTACGATTGCCAGATATTTCCTACTACCTCGGTGGTGTATACTAAATAATCAACGGCAATGAAGTTATAGCGGGTAGAAAATTCATCCCAAAAAAACCATTCGGATACGGCGTTAAAAATGCCAAGAAATACCATTACCAAGAGGTACCCATATAGCACAAAACGATGGCCTGTTTTTGCATACCATTTGCTAGGTAAAAACCAGCAATACAAAACCAAAGGAATGATGAAATAAGTCAACATGGCTACATCATAAAATAAGCCAATGCTAAAAACCCCAATCAGATTTAGGATGCTCCAATCGAAGCCACTGCCAGATTTTAGTAAGAGTGCCATTCGGGTAAATGTAGAAATGGCTATACTGAGCAATACTACCAGTTTTACTGGATAAAATTGTTCTTTAAAAGCTTTTTTGATAAAAGGGATCATCTTTTAAAATCTTGTTGTAAAATTTCTAATTCGTGTTGTACAAAGCTTACCAATTCTTGAATGTAAGCGGCGCTAAAATCAAATTTAATGCCCGCTGTTTCATAAATTTTGCGAATGGTTTTGGTGTAGCCAAGTTTTAAGGCGTCCAAATATTGTTCTAGACCTTTTTTAGGATTCTCTTTATAGTTTTTCCAAACCGCAATGGCACCTAGTTGAGCCATACCATATTCGATATAATAGAAAGGAACTTCAAAAATGTGCAGTTGTTTTTGCCATAAATTTAATTCGGCTTCTTGGTGATCCGTCCAATTGATAAAGTTGCCACCAAATTTTTCAAATATATTTTTCCAAGCGGCACTACGTTCTTCGGTGCTATGTTCGGGGTGGGTGTATATCCAATGCTGAAATTGATCGACTACTGCAACCCAAGGCAAGGTTTTTAAAACATCTTTTAGTTGTTCTTGCTTGGCACGGTTTAATTCTTCGGGGTTGGTAAAAAATTCATCCCAATGGTCCATCGAAATTAATTCCATGCTCATAGAAGCTAATTCGGCAACTTCCGATGGGCAATGTTTAAAATCGTTTAGCTCTAAATCGGCAGTAACAAAGGTGTGAATGGCGTGGCCTCCTTCGTGTACCATGGTGGTTAAATCTCTAAAAGAACCTGCCGAATTCATAAAAATGAAAGGCGCTCCGGTTTCGGCTAGCGGATAATTGTAGCCACCCGGTGCTTTGCCTTTGCGGCTTTCTACATCAAATAGGCCATTCACTTTCATGGCTTGTAAGCGTTCGCCCAAAAAGGGATCTAATTTTCCGAAACAAGCAATGGATTTTTCTATTAATTCGGCACCATCTTTAAAAGGGTTTAAGGCAGGCTTTCCAGAGGTGTCTACTTCCATATCCCAAGGTTGTAAACTTGGTAAGGCTAAGGCTTTTTTACGGGCCTCGGCGTGTTTTTCCAAAACAGGCACTACGGTTTTTTCAATCGCTTCGTGAAACTGAAAACAATCTTCGGGTGTGTAATCAAAGCGCCCTAATGCTGCAAACATGTAATCTCTAAAATTATCGAAATTGGCATTTTGAGCCACTTGGTGACGCAGGACACGCAAGGTGTTAAATAAGTCGTTTAGCGTATCCTTTTCAACTAAACGTCTGTTGCTAATGGCTTGCCAAGCATTTTTTCTTGTTTCTCGGTTGGTGTCTTTTAAAAAAGTAGCTGCTTGTTCTAGCGTATATTCTTGCCCATTTAACGTTACTGACATAGAGCCCGTAATGCCTTGGTATTTTTGCTGCTCTACCTGAATGGTGGTTTGCAGCGGAATGTTTTCTTCTCTAAAAAGCTCCAACGCTTTTTTGGTGCCACGAATTAATATGGCATATTTTGTTTGATCTAGCTGAGCTAGAAAAGGGCTCTCTATAAATTTACGATTCAATTGATCGTTTAGGGGAGCTACATTAGGTTCAATCTTTGTGGCAAAATATTGAAAAGAATTCAATAAAGCCTCGTCGGCAGTATTGCAGGTCATTCGGATATAGCGCCAAGCGAAATCTTCTTCTAGCAAGGCATCTAATTCACTACGATCGCGAAGCCATTGCTCCAAGTCGGTGGCCGAACCGATACTGCGTTTAGCCAATTCGTCAAAAATGGGGGAAAGGTTCTCCCACGTAATTTCGAAAACGCCTTTTAAATACGTTCTTTCCTTTTTCTTTATCACCAAATCGTTCATAAAATTTTATAAAGGGCTTCTAAGCCACACATCTAAAAAATAACAAAGGGCAAAAATAACCGAAGCCATGCCATTGGTTGTTTGAAAAGCTCGGTCTACTTTGCTTAAATCATTGGGTTTTACTAAACTATGCTGATAAACAAGTAGCATGGCAAAGAAGGCAAGTCCAAGAAGGTAAAACCAGCTTAAGCTAATGTAAAATAGCGGCATAATGAGCCAAAAAAGGGCCAATATATGCAGAATTTTGGATACTCGGAGAGCTTTTTTAGCACCCAACCAAGCTGGTATAGAAAACAGGTTTTCTTGTTTATCAAAGGCTTCGTCTTGCAAGGCATAAATTACATCGAAACCGCTTACCCAGCACAATACGGCCAGCGAAAAAAATACCGGTGTCCAAGCGAATGCGCCTGTAACTACTAAATATGCACCAATGGGGGCCAAGGCTAAACCTAAGCCCAATACCAAATGGCATAATGGTGTAAAGCGTTTGGTATAGCTATAGCCCAACACTACCAAAAGTGCAATGGGGCTCAAAGCCAGGCAAAGTGGGTTTATAAAATAAGTGCTGCTAATAAATAAGGCCGAATTAAGTACCGTGAATAAGAGTGCTTCCTGTGGTTTTATTTTACCAGCCGGGATATCTCTAGTAGCGGTCCGTGGATTTTTTGCATCAATAGAACGATCTAAATAGCGATTAAAAGCCATAGCTGCATTACGGGCAAAAACCATACAGGCTAGCATGAGTACAAACGATAGCCAATTGAAAGAGTAGGAGGTGGTGTTGAGCGCTAAAAAGAATCCGATGCAAGCAAACGGCAAGGCAAAGATAGTATGAGCAAAAAGTACTAATGAAACGTATTTTCTCATAAAACGAATGCCTGGTTTAGTTCGCTAATGGAGCCTAGTACAGCTTCTCTTCCTAAGGTATTTTCGGAAGAAGTAATGAAAATTTTAGGTACTTCTTCGAAAGATTTTAGTAATTCCTTACGAAACTTGGCAACAGTTTGGTCGGTTTTTACTGCCGATTGTTTATCTGCCTTGGTAAAAATGAGCAGGAAAGGAATGCCCGTTTCGCCCAACCAATTGCAAAAATCGATGTCGTTTTTTTGCGGCTCTACTCGGCTATCAATCAATACAAAAACGCACTGCAAGCTTTCTCTGTTGCGTAAATAATAGCGTATAAAACGCTCCCATTCTCCACGGTTTACTTTTGAAGTTCTGGCGTAGCCATAGCCTGGTAAATCTACCAAATACCAATCTTCATTTACTCTAAAGTGGTTTATTAATTGCGTTTTCCCTGGAGTTTGAGACGTTTTAGCCAAGCCCTTGCGTTGCAAAAGCATGTTAATTAGCGACGATTTCCCCACATTAGATCGACCAATAAAAGCATATTCGGGGAGCACCGGAGGCGGTAATTTATCCGTTCGGGTATTGCTGCATATAAATTCGGCGCTTTTTATAATCATCGGTCAAAGTTAAGGCTTTAAGCCTGTAATTTTTCGCTTTTAGGATAAAATAATGACATATTTGATGCTTATTTTGCCTTCACAAACTTATCTTTGTAACCATGTCTAAAGTGGTTACTCCCTATCAAGATGCCAAAGCTTCTAAGAAAGAGCAAGTGGCCCAAATGTTTACCAACATTGCTAAGACCTATGATTTTTTAAATCATTTTTTATCATTAGGTATTGATGTGATTTGGCGTAAAATTGCGATCAAAGAATTAGATTCTATACAGCCCAACCGAATTTTAGATGTAGCTACCGGCACAGGGGATTTTGCCTTTGAAGCCATTCGTGCTTTACATCCCCAAAAAGTAGTTGGGGTAGATATTTCGGAAGGCATGCTAGCCATTGCTAGAGAGAAAATAGTAAAAAGAGGGTTATCTGCACAATTTGAAGTACAGTTAGGCGATTCAGAAAAATTAAATTTCGAAGAAGCCAGTTTCGATGCCGTTACCGTTGCCTACGGGGTGCGTAATTTCGAAAACCTTTCTGCTGGCTTAAGCGATATCTACCGAGTGTTAAAACCGGGGGGTAAAGCTGTGGTGTTGGAGTTCTCAAAACCCAAAGCTTTCCCAATAAAGCAATTGTACCACTTTTATTTTCACTATGTAACGCCTAGTATTGGTAAATTGTTTTCTAAAGATACCAGTGCCTATGCTTATTTACCCGAATCGGTAGCCGCCTTTCCAGATGGCCCCGAATTTGTAACTAAAATGGAAAATGTAGGTTTTAAAGAAGCTAAATGTCGGCCATTGGCGTTTGGTATTTGTTCTATTTATACCGGTGTAAAGCATGCGTAAACTTTTCGGCATCTATTTCTTGCTGATGTTTTTAAGCTATACCTGCTCTGCTCAAGAAAATTGGGGTGGCGGTGTAGATAATGATAATGTGCATTTTGGTTTCGGTTTTCAATTTTCTAATACCGAGTTTAAACTGTTTAAAAACCCCAATTGGCAAATTCCTTTCCCCGATCCAGATAATGGCGGAGTACCCTTAACAAGCCCTTTGGTGAGTATCAGTTCGCCCATGTCGTCGGGTTTTGGCCTAGGCTTTATTACTGATGTGCGTTTGGGCAATCACGTGAATTTTAGAGCCACGCCGGCTTTGGTTTTTGCCGATCGTTTTATTGATTATACCTACCAAAATACTGCCGATAATACCCGTAAAATTGTGCAAACCGCTACAGTTGATTTGCCCTTGGGTTTCAAACTAAAATCGGACCGAAGACGCAATTTTAGAGCCTATGTGTTGGGTGGCGCAAAGTATTCCATCGATATTATTTCTAAAAAGAAACTAAACGATGCTGAGTTGGGGCAACTAGATAAATTGGTAAAAATCAACCGGAATATATTGTGGTACGAAGCCGGAGTAGGTTTCGATTTTTATTTCGAATTTTTCAAATTATCGCCCGAAATTAAATGGTCGCAATCGGTAAATAATGTGCTTGCATCCAATTCTTCGCCCAACGCATACTCCACTCCTTTAGAGAAATTATTTTTACGCAATTTTCAATTCAGTTTATATTTTGAATAAGCAGTATATCGTGTGCAACCTTATCCTAAAAAAATGTCTAAAATAGCCTTTATTACCGGAGCAAGCTCCGGCATTGGTGCTGCTACCGCTAGCATATTAGCTCAAAATGGCTACGATTTGCTATTGGCTGCTCGTAGGTTAGATCGTTTAGCAACACTAGCCACTGAATTGCAAGCACAGTACGGAGTTTGTGTGCATACTTTTGCTTTGGATGTACGCAACCGAGCCGAAGTAAGTGCGCAATTGAATGCTCTCCCAACCGAATGGCAAAACATTGATGTATTGGTGAACAACGCAGGTTTAAGCCAAGGATTAGATGCCTTCCACGAAGCCAATCTCGACGATTGGGATACCATGATTGATACCAATGTAAAGGGCTTTTTGTATGTAAGTCGTTTGGTTTCTGAGTGGATGGTTGCTCGTAAAACCGGACACATTATAAACATTGGTTCTATTGCCGGCAAAGAAACCTATGCCAATGGCAACGTATATTGCGCTACTAAACATGCAGTTGACTCGTTAAATAAGGCCATGCGTATAGATTTATTACCTCATGGAATTCGTGTTACAGGCATTCACCCCGGAGCGGTAGAAACTGAATTTTCGGCTGTTCGTTTTAAGGGCGATATAGAGCGTGCTAAAAAAGTATACGATGGTTTTGAGCCATTAATTGCACAAGATATTGCAGAAGCAATTTGTTTTGCCGTGAGCCGACCAGCACATGTAACTATTAACGATTTGGTAATTATGCCAACATCTCAGGCCAACACCAGCCATTTACTAAAAAAATAAAAGCATATGAGTTTACAAGCTAGTATTGATCAGGATATTAAAACCGCCATGTTGGCTAAAAATGAGGCCGGTCTTCGCGGACTTAGAGCTATTAAATCTGCTTTGCTCGTGGCCAAAACAGAAAAAGGAGCCGCTCAGCAATTAGATGAGGCAACCGAATTGAAAGTGTTGCAAAAATTGGTGAAGCAACGCAAAGAATCGGCTGCTATTTACCAAGAACAAAACAGACCCGATTTGTATCAAATAGAGGCCGAAGAAATTTCGGTTATAGAAGCCTATTTGCCAAAAGCACTTGCTGAAGAAGAAGTTACGGCTATTATACGCAATCTTATCAACCAAAGTGGAGCAACTGGTATGCAAGATATGGGTAAGGTTATGGGTCTTGCCACGAAAACATTAGCTGGCCAAGCAGATGGAAAATTGATTTCCGATCTGGTTAAACAATTATTAAATGAGTAGCATCCCTCGTGTTCGAACATTAATTTTTAGTATTATTGGGTAAATTTTGATTAAGCCAACAAATCAACAAGAACGTACATGCAATTTACAGTTAAGGAAGAAAAAGGGTTTAAATACGTAGAAGAAGGCGAAGGCGAAGTGCTCATTTTGCTTCATGGTTTAATGGGTGCGCTGAGTAATTGGGAGGCTGTTATCAACGAATTTAAAGGTCGATATCGGGTTATCATCCCCATGTTGCCCATTTACGACTTGCCTTTGCTAACCACGGGCGTAAAAACGCTATCTAAATTCTTAAACAGATTTATGAAGTTTAAGCAGATAGATCAAGCTATTTTACTTGGTAATTCTTTAGGAGGGCATGTGGGCTTAATTTTTACCACCAAGCATACCGCTAAGGTAAAAGCCTTGGTATTGGCCGGTAGTTCTGGTTTGTATGAAAATGCATTTGGTGGTACCTTCCCCAAACGTGAAAACTACGAGTTTATTAAAGAAAAAGTTGAGTTAACCTTTTATAATCCGGCTACAGCCACTAAAGAATTGGTAGACGAAGTATACGCCACGGTGAATGATCGGCATAAAGTTATTCGCATTTTAGCCATGGCTAAATCAGCCATTAGGCATAATATGGCTAAAGAATTGAAACACATTACCGTTCCGGTTTGTTTAATTTGGGGTAAAAACGATATTGTAACTCCCCCAGAAGTAGCTGTAGAGTTTAATCAACTGCTACCCGACTCTGAATTAAATTGGATAGATAAATGTGGACATGCCCCCATGATGGAACACCCGGCACAGTTTAACGCATATTTATATTCATTTTTAACCCGAATTGCCTCCAACTAATGGTAGCAAACATCATTCGGTATACCACTAGGGTAGAGGTTACGTTAAGATGAATCATTTTATTATTTAATCTTAATGCCTGATACGTATATCTTACATCAGGTTTTTAAACAATTGGAGGAACTTTAGATATTGTACTTCCATATATTATACAAAATTGAAGAATGGCAGAGGTCAATAAAACAGCATAGGTATGAAAGTTGCAATTTACGGACGTCGATTTAATACACGTGTAGTTCCTTTTCTACAACATTTATTCGATTCTTTGATTAAAAAAGGGATTGATGTAGTGGTGTATGATAAATTTCATGAATTTATTCAGGATCAGGTTTCTTTGCCAAAAGCTCCCGATACTTTTTCGGCAGGAGATGATTTAAGCGGCAAGGTAGATATTATGTTTAGCTTAGGTGGCGATGGAACCTTGTTGGATACCGTTACCCTCATTAGAGATTCTAACATTCCTGTTTTGGGAATTAACTTTGGTCGGTTAGGTTTTTTGGCAAGTATAAATAAAGATGCGATTGATGAAGCTATAGAAAGCTTGGTGCAAAAACAATACACCCTAGATAAGCGGTCATTATTGAGCATAGAATCGGCATTTAATCCATTTGGTGCCGATAATTTTGCCCTCAACGATATAACGTTTCATAAACGAGATACATCCGCCATGATTATCATTCATGCTTATTTAAACAACGAATTTTTAAACTCATACTGGGCCGATGGGCTAATTGTGGCTACGCCAACAGGTTCTACAGCGTATTCCTTAAGTTGTGGTGGTCCTATTGTGATGCCTAGTTCGGGTAATATTGTGGTAACTCCCATTGCGCCACATAACTTAAATGTGCGCCCCATTGTTTTATCTGATAGCAACGAATTGTCTTTTGAGATTGAAGGAAGAAGTTCCAAATATCGTTTGTCTTGCGATTCTAGAACCGAGGTAGTAGATACCTCTGTAAAAACAGTAGTAAAGAAAGCGCCTTTTGAAATAAATTTGATTCGTTTACATCAAGAAAATTACCTCGAAACCTTGAGAAATAAATTGCTTTGGGGTATTGATACACGGAATTATTAATGATCAAGCGATTTGCACTTCTTTTTTTAGTACAGTTGTGTGCACTCCAACTACGTGCCCAAACTTGGGAAGTGGGGGGCTTTGTGGGTGCTTCGGGCTATATGGGCGATTTAAGCCCAAACGGCATTAGCCAGTTTACTAATGTGGCTTTTGGAGGCCAAGTAAAACGCAATTTCGATCCGTATTGGTCGGCAAAGCTCAATTTTGTACAAGGTACTATTTTGGCTAGCGATGCAAACTCAAGTTCTGTAAATCAACAAAATCGTAACCTCAGTTTTTATTCGCCAATTTCAGAACTCTCTTTACAGGTAGAATTTAACTTTTTGTATTATTTGGCCGGTATTAGCCGTAACCGTATCACTCCTTTTTTGTTTACGGGAGTGGGGGCCTTCAAATTTAACCCCAAAGTAGATATTAGTGGAGGAGGTATAGCCAATACCTTTTTATTAAACGATTATTTAACCGAGGGACAAACAAAACCCTATAAAACCTTAGCCATGAGTATACCTTATGGCCTTGGGGTGAAATATAATATTAAGAGTACCTGGAATTTGAATGCCGAAATTGGTTATCGAACTGCGTACACCGATTATTTAGACGATGTAAGCATGAATTATCCTACCGATTTATCTAGCCGCCCCTATTTAAGCCAGTTACTTTCAGACCCATCGGGTATAGCGCCCAACGGTGGCCAGCGTGGCGATTATAGAAAAAGAGATACCTATATGTTTGCGGGCTTAAGCCTAACTTATACCTTTGTAAGCCGAAAATGTCCGGTTGTAGGCAATTAATTTAACATATGGCTATTCCAGCAGAAATAGATTTACAGCATTTACCACAACACGTAGCCATTATTATGGATGGCAATGGCCGTTGGGCAAAAGAGCAGGGTAAATTGCGGGTATTTGGTCATCAAAATGGGGTAAAAGCGGTAAAAGATACCGTAGAAGGTGCGGTAGAGATGGGTATAAAATACCTTACCCTTTATGCTTTTTCTACCGAAAATTGGAACCGCCCGCAGCAAGAAGTAAATGCCTTAATGGAACTTTTGGTGAAAACCATTACCAAAGAAACGGCTACGCTAATGAAACACCAAATTCGTCTCAATGCTATTGGCGATTTAACGTCTTTGCCAGCCGCTTGCTATCAGGAATTGATGGAAGCCATGGAAAAAACGAGTGCGAACACAAGATGTACGCTTACACTAGCCTTAAGTTACAGTTCACGTTGGGAACTTACAGAAGCCCTAAAAACCGTAGCTAAAAAAGTACAAGCTGGCGAATTGGCGCCCGAAGATATTAATGAACAATTGCTGGGTAATCATTTAACCACAATAGGCTTGCCCGATCCGGAATTGATGATTCGTACCAGTGGCGAACTGCGTTTAAGCAATTTTATGATGTGGCAATTGGCTTATACAGAGCTTTATTTTACCCCCAAATTGTGGCCCGATTTTCGCCGTTCCGATTTGCATGAAGCCATTATTGATTTTCAAAAACGAGAACGTAGATTTGGGAAAATTAGTGAATAGTGCAAAAAAATCAATTTTTAACAATTTTTAACAAAGGTTTAAGCTAATTTAGCGCCTTAATTCCACGAGATGAATCGCATACTTTTAACACTTTTATTATTGTTTAACGGCTTATGGGCCTTTGGTCAGTTTGGGCGTACCAAGCAACCAACTATAAGTCGTACTTCATCAAGCGGCGTTAGCTATCTAGAACCAAAAGAATACATTGTAGGTGGAACTACCGTAAAAGGCGCACAATATCTCGATGCAGGTGTGCTGGTAACCATTTCTAAATTAACGGTTGGCGAAAAAGTGTTGGTTCCTGGCGATGCTACCGCAAATGCAGTAAAAAACTTATGGGATCAAGGCCTTTTAGATGATGTAAAATTGAATATATCGGACATAAGAGGAGATAGTGTATTTTTCGAAATTGAAATTGTAGAACGTCCACGTGTAAGTAAGTTTGAGTTAACAGGGCTTAAAAAAGGCGAAATTGATGATATTCAGGAAAAGCTTAAAGACAAGAATGGTAAAATTATAAACGATAATTTATACAATACCGTAAGTTCTATCATTAAAAAGCATTTTACCGAAAAGGGATATTTGTATACCGAAGTAGCGTATAAACAACAAAAAGATACGGTAGAAGCTAATTCGGTAATTTTGAAAGTGAAGGTAAATAAGCAAAATAAGGTAAAAGTGCACCGAATTTCTATAGAAGGCAATACGGTATTTACTGATAATCAGATTCGAAAATTACTGAAGAAAACTAGGCAGCAGGCGTTTTATAAAGTATTGGGTACAGGTAAATTTACCACTGAGAAATTTGAATCAGACAAAGAAAAATTACTCTCTAAATTGCAAGAGAAAGGATACCGCGATGCCAGATTGCTTAAAGATTCTGTTGCCAAGTTTGATGAGAAGTCTATTGAAGTTTTCTTAAACATATACGAGGGCCCAAAATACTATTTTGGTGATCTAAGCTGGTCTGGCAATGCAAAATACTCTGCAGATATATTGCAAAAAGTACTTTCTATTAAAAAAGGTGAAATTTTTAGCGAAGAAAAACTCAATAAAAAACTTACGGGCAGTGCTAACGGCGATGATGTTTCGGCCCTATATTTAAACGATGGCTATTTAACCTTTAATGTAGATCCGGTGCAAACAAAAGTGCGTCAAGACACTATTGATATTGAGTTTAGAGTATACGAGGGCCCGCAATACACGATTAGTAAGGTAAGCTTAAAAGGAAACGACATTACCAACGATAGAGTGGTTTTGAGAGAAATACGTACCAAGCCGGGACAAAAATTCTCCAAAGAAGCGGTTATAAGAACTACTCGTGAAATTGCACAATTGGGTAATTTTGATGAGCAAAAAACAGATGTAAAGCCCATTCCTAATCCTGCCGATGGTACAGTAGACATTGAATACACCGTATCGGAAAAACCTTCTGATCAAATAGAGTTATCGGGTGGTTTTGGCGGTGGCCGTATTATCGGTACATTAGGCTTAACCTTTAATAACTTCTCGGCTCGTAATATTTTTAACGGAAAAGCCTGGAAACCACTTCCGAAAGGCGACGGGCAGAAATTAAGTATACGTGGGCAAACCAATGGTAAATTCTACCAATCGTATAGTTTCTCTTTTTCGGAACCTTGGTTGGGCGGTAAAAAGCCAGTAAACTTCGGTATTAGTGCCTTTACTTCTTTGCAATCAAACGGGCTTTCGGGAGCAGATCCGAATTCGCAAAAAATTAGAATGAATGGAATTACCTTTAGCTTGGGCCAACGCTTAAAATGGCCTGACGATTATTTCCAGTTGGTACACTCCATTAATTTGCAACAATATATTTTAAGAAATTATGCTGATCGTTTCCTTTTCTCTAACGGAAAATCGTATAATTTTAATATTTCACAGCAGTTTTCACGTAATTCCGTGGATGCACCAATTTTTCCAACTTCGGGATCACACTTTCGTTTTACTGTACAATTAACACCTCCATATTCGTTGTTTAATAAAATTAACTACGCCACGGCTACCGATCAAGAGCGTTACCGCTATGTAGAATACCACAAATGGAAATTTGATGCACAGTGGTACCAACGCATTTACGGAAAACTAATTTTGAAAGCACAAGCACAGTTTGGTTTCTTAGGTTCTTACAACAATGCCGTAGGTCAATCACCCTTTGAGCGTTTTAAATTGGGTGGAGATGGTATGCAAGGATTTGATTTTCTACAAGGCTCAGAAATTATTGGTATGAGAGGGTATCAAAATAATTCCGTAATTCCAGTGGGAGCTAATCCGCAAATCGCACAAGGTTCTGGTAGCCCTATATACAATAAATATGTATTAGAATTGCGTCACCCCATTACCCTAAGCCAGCAAGCCACCGTGTTTGTATTGGCCTTTGCCGAAGGTGGAAATACCTGGAACAATTTCAAACAATTCTCTCCATTTAACGTACGTCGTTCGGCTGGTTTTGGAGCCCGTATATTCTTACCTATTTTTGGTTTACTTGGCTTAGATTACGGCTATGGTTTTGATTCCATTCCGGGAATACCGGCAGCTAACAAAGGACAATTCCACTTTAGTATTGCCCAACAAATGGGTGGAGGTTTTTAATTAATTAAGGCATGAAAAAATTAACGCTTACTTTCCTTTTTGTTTGTGCTGCTGTTTTAAGCAGCATGGCGCAACGCTTTGTGTATGTAGATAGCGAATACATCTTAAAACACATTCCCGAATACAATTCGGCACAGAAACAATTAGATGCCCTATCAGACCAATGGCAAAAAGATGTAGATGCAAAATTTGCCGATATAGAAAAGCTGTATAAGGCCTATCAGGCTGATCAGGTATTGCTCACCGAGGATATGCGCAAGCGTCGCGAAGCAGAAATTGTAGAAAAAGAAAAACAAGCAAAAGAGTTTCAACGCCAAAAATTTGGCTTCGAAGGCGAATTGTTTCAGCAAAGAAGCCGCTTAATTAAACCCATACAAGAACGGGTAGCCAAAGTCGTGCAAGCCTTGGCCGAAGATCAACAATTGGATGTAGTGTTTGATAAAGGCAGCGACATAACCATGCTTTATGCCAATGCCCGGTTAGATAGAAGCAATGAGGTAATTACTCGTTTAGGATATAAACCCGGAACATTTGCGAAATAATAAAAACTTTAGTAACATCGTAAACCAATAACATGAACAATAATAACATGAAAAAATCAATTAAAATAGCTGCCTTGTCTTTCGTATTAGGCTTTTTAGTGTTGAGTGCACAAGCCCAACAAAAGTTTGGTCATATCAATTCTAGCGATTTATTACAATCAATGCCCGAAATGAAGGTTGCCGATGCAGCTTTCCAAACCTATGCGAAAGCAAAACAAAGTGCTTTAGAGCAAATGGATGCTGAACGTCAGAAAAAAATTGTGAGCTACCAAGAAAAATACAAAACCCTTAGCGAAGCCAACAAAGAAACCTTGGGTAAAGAGTTAGAAACCTTGGGTAAAGAGATTCAAGATATGGAAAAACGTATCACGGATACCGAGCAAAAATCTCAAGAAGAATTAAATGCAAAACGCTCTGAAATGTACCAGCCGGTATTTGAAAAAGCAGAAAAAGCGGTAAAAGCTGTAGCAAAAGAAAAAGGTTATGCATATGTATTTGATGTATCTCAACCAGGCGTAGTTTACTTCGATGGTGGCGACGATATTATTGAAGTAGTAAAAGCTAAATTAGCTGCTGCCGCAGCCGCAGCTGTTCCTGCACCTGCACCTGCAGCTACTCCTGCAAAAGCCCCAGCTACTCCAGCAAAGAAAAAATAAGGATCTCAAAAAATTAAATGAATGCGAAGTCAATAAATTCAAGTTGACTTCGCATTTTTGTTTATATGAGCGCAAAACTCCCCATAGGTATTTTCGATTCGGGCATTGGCGGTTTAACGGTTGCTAGCGCCATTCATAAGGTATTGCCCAATGAAGAATTGGTTTACTTTGGCGATACGGCTCATTTACCTTATGGCGATAAATCGCCAGAAGCCATCAAACACTTTAGCTTAAAAATTGCTCAATTTTTGCTCGAAAAGCAGTGTAAAATGATTGTGATTGCCTGCAATACCGCTTCATCATTGGCGTACCACGATTTGGTAGCATTTATGGGCGATAAAATACCGGTGCTCAATGTAATTGATCCAGTGGTTGACTTTGTGGCCGCAGAAAAGCAGTTAACGTGTGTGGGTGTAATTGGGACCAAAGCCACCATCAACTCAGATTTGTATGCTAAAAAACTAAAATTAGCCCGACCGGGTATAGAAGTTAAGTCTTTAGCCACGCCACTTTTGGCACCCATGATAGAGGAAGGCTTTTTTAGCAATACCATTAGTAAAACGGTCATCCATTCCTACTTATCTTCTCCAAAATTAAAAAATATAGATAGTTTGATTTTGGCATGCACCCATTATCCCCTCATTCAAGCAGAAATTGAAGAATTTTATCACGAAAAGGTAACAATTATTAATTCTGCAGCCATTGTAGCCCAATCTGTTCAGAAAAAACTAGCTGAATTAAATTTATTGAGCCAAGTTGAAGCAAAAAAACATCAATTTTTTGTTTCCGACTATACTTCCTCCTTTGAAAAGAGCACAAAACTATTTTTTGGTGAAAAAATTCACCTAAAACTCAAAAATATTTGGTCTTAAATAGTTTTTAATCTAAAATTTACGTTATTTATTCAGATTTATGGTAAATTTTAGTAATCATTTTAATATTTTGACTAAAAAATTAGATATTTATAGCTAGTTCTTTCAAAATATCTAAAAATGGCTAAAACTTTATCCAAATTTCCCTTTATTATTCTATTTCTAATTGTAGTATTGGCTTTTTGCTTTCCATCTATACCCAAAGCAGTAACAATAAATACTCCTATTAATACAGCCGATACCGCTTGGATGTTAACAGCCACCGCTTTAGTGTTAATTATGACCCCGGGTTTGGCTTTCTTTTATGGCGGCATGGTGAATAAGAAAAACGTAATTTCTACCATGTTGCAAAGTTTTATTTGTATGGTGCTTATTACCGTAATTTGGGTAGTATTTGGCTTCAGCCTGGCTTTTGGTGAAAGTATTGGCGGTTTTATTGGCAACCCAAGTACCTACTTTATGATGAATGGGGTAATAGACGGACAGCCTTGGAAATTGGCACCTACCATTCCATTTTTATTGTTTGCCATGTATCAGTTGAAATTTGCCATTATTACACCTGCCCTCATTACCGGAGCTTTTGCAGAGCGCATTCGTTTTATATCGTATACCTTATTTATTTGTTTGTTTTTCATCTTCATTTATGCCCCTTTGGCCCATGCAACTTGGCATCCAGATGGGCTGTTATTTAAATTGGGTGTATTAGATTTTGCAGGAGGCACCGTGGTGCACATGTCGGCAGGTTGGGCAGCATTGGCATCGGCACTTTATCTAAAAAAACGCAATGAAGTATCGCATACCCCAGCACGTATAACCTACGTATTGTTGGGCACTGGCTTGTTGTGGTTTGGTTGGTATGGTTTTAACGCCGGATCTGCCTTTGGTGCATCTACCTTAGCTGTCACGGCTATGGCAACCACCATGACAGCTTCTTCGGCAGCAGCCTTGAGTTGGATTTTCTTTGATGCTTGGAAAGGGCGCAAGCCTTCGGCCATGGGAACCTGCATTGCAGCCGTAGTGGGCTTGGTAGCCATTACTCCTGCAGCTGGTTTTGTTAGCATTCCACACTCCTTAATAATTGGGGTAGTTGCCGCTTTGGTGAGTAATATTTTGGTTGATTGGCGTAGCCGCACCGGTTTAGACGACACCTTGGATGTATTTCCTTGCCACGGCGTAGGTGGTATGGTAGGCATGCTACTTACTGGCGTATTTGCCCACACTTCAATAAACAGTGCCAATACTACTGGAAACGGTTTGCTATTTGGCGAAACACATTTATTCTTGGTGCAAAGCTTGGCATTAGTTGGCGTATCTGTTTTTGCTTTTGTAGGTTCTATGGCCTTATTAAAACTAACCGATAGCATTAGTCCGCTTCGTGTTAGTGCAAGCGATGAACAAGAAGGCCTAGATTTGAGTCAACACGGAGAGAAGTTGTAGAATTAACATGCTTTATCCAATTAAATCCTTATTTTTGTTAGCTCATCCAACACCATGAGCGAACCTATAAAACACGAGTGCGGCATTGCCCTCATCCGATTGTTAAAACCGCTATCTTATTACCAAGAAAAATACGGTACGCCTTTCTACGGCCTCAATAAACTCTACTTATTAATGGAAAAACAGCATAACCGCGGCCAAGATGGCGCTGGAATTGCTACCATTAAATTAGATATGAAGCCCGGTACCCGCTACATCAGCAGGCACAGAGCCATGGGTTCAAAAGCGGTATCGGATATATTTGAATACGTACAAAAGAAATTTTTAGACGTACAGGAAAACACTCCCGAGCTTTTAGCTGACGCCAATTGGCTGAAAGAAAATATCAGTTTTACCGGAGAAGTACTTATGGGCCATTTGCGCTACGGTACCCACGGAAAAAATAGCATCGAAAGTTGCCATCCCTTTTTACGCCAAAACAATTGGATGACCCGTAATTTGGTTATTTGTGGCAACTTTAACATGACCAACGTTGACGAATTGTTGGAGCAACTATACGAACTTGGCCAGCATCCTAAAGAAAAAGCAGATACCGTAACGGTATTGGAAAAAATAGGCCACTTTTTAGATGTAGAAAATCAAGAAATTTTTGATAGCTACAATGCCCAAGGACTTAGTAATGTAGAAATTACCCATAAAATTGCCGAAGAATTAGATGTTGCCAATATATTACGTCGTTCGGCAAAAACTTGGGATGGAGGGTATACCATTTCGGGCATTATTGGGCATGGAGATGCTTTTGTGATGCGTGATCCGGCGGGCATTCGCCCAGCCTTTTATTATGCCGATGACGAAGTGTTGGTGGTTGCTTCTGAACGCCCAGCTATTCAAACTGCATTTAATGTGCCAATTGGTTCTGTTAAAGAAATAAAGCCCGGCCATGCGCTTATTGCCAAAAAAGACGGGCGCATTAGCGAAGAACAATTTAGCCAGCCTTTGGAACAAAAATCATGCTCATTTGAGCGCATTTATTTCTCGAGAGGCAGCGATGCCGATATTTACCGCGAACGCAAGCAATTGGGTCGCTTATTATGCCCACAAATTTTAACGGCAGTAAACAACGATTTAGAAAATACCGTATTTTCCTTTATTCCTAATACTGCGGAAGTAGCATTTTATGGCTTGGTAGAAGGGGTGCATAAGCACATCAAACAGGTGCAAAAGAATACCCTCTTAAACCGTGCCGATAAAATTACAGATGCCGAGTTAGAGCAAATGCTTAAAATGGCACCAAGGGTGGAGAAAATTGCGCTTAAAGATGCCAAATTACGCACCTTTATTACGCAAGATGCCGACAGGGGCGATATGGTAGCCCATGTGTACGATACCACTTACGGTCTGATCAAAGCAGGCCAAGATACTTTAGTGGTATTAGATGATTCTATTGTGCGGGGAACTACTTTAAAACAAAGTATCCTGCGTATTTTAGATCGCCTACAACCTAAAAAAATTATAGTAGTTTCTTCGGCCCCACAAATACGTTACCCCGATTGTTATGGCATTGATATGTCTAAAATGGGCGAATTTGTAGCCTTTGAGGCCATGATTTCGATACTACGAGAACAAGGTAACGAGCAACTCATACAAGACACCTATCAAGCTTGTGTGCAGGCCAAGGCTGCAGGGAGCATGAAAGAGAAAAACTTGGTGCAAGCTTTATACGCTCACTTTACCGACGAAGAAATTTCTAATCGAATTGCCAAGATTGTTACTCCAACGGGAATTAACGCTCAGGTAGAGGTTATTTATCAGAAATTAGAAAACTTACATGCAGCCTGCCCAAATCATTTAGGCGATTGGTATTTTTCGGGTAATTATCCTACACCAGGAGGAAATAAAGTAGTCAATCAGGCTTTTATGAATTGGGTAGAAGGTAACAACCAACGGGCCTACTAAATCAGGGAATGGTTTACCACCAAGCTATAAATCAATTTCGCAGCAAAAATAATCAGCAGGGTGCCAGCCACTCGGTTCAATACAATTAAATTATGTACCGTAATACGCTTGCGTAGTTTATTCGCAAAGTAGGCCTTTAGTGCATCTAAGCTGAATTGGGTAATTAAAATGGCTGTAAAAAATGGTACAATAATATTGGGGTTATAGCCTCCAGCTACAGAAATTACGCCACTAGTTACACTAATCCAATACAATAGTAAAGACGGATTAAAAATACACATGGCAAAGCCTTTAAGGAAATAGCCTAGTTTTTTAGTTTTAGAGGTGTTTTCTTCGTATTCTAGTTTCACCTTTTTGAGAAGATAAAAAATCCCAATACTCAATAGAATAACTGCACCAGCATAGCCAATATACTCTAGATAGGCACTTCCCTCGGTTATATAACTAGAGCCAAACAAACTCAAGGCAACAAAAATACCATCGCTTAAAACTACCCCAGCCGCTAAAGCCAAACCGGCATAAAAGCCTTTTTCTATACTGGTTTTAATGAGGGCAAAAAATACCGGTCCGGTTAAAAAAGACAGTACAATGCCCATGCCTATCCCTGAAAGTATAATTTCCATCGTCTTCCTCCTTATGCTAATATCCGATTTTATGTGCTAAAAACACTACAAAGCTTTCACACTTTTGTTAAAAATACGCTGTTAAAAAAAAAATAAGTATGTTAGCTATACTAAACCAATAAACCAATAAACCAAAATTAACATTACACAACATTATGGAACCAAATTCACATACCAAATGGGGTCAATTTATACCCTTAGTAACCGTTTTTTTCTTCTGGGGCTTTGTTGCCGCAAGCAACGATATTTTAATCCCGGTATTCAGACAAGCTTTTGATTTAACGCAAAGTCAAAGTCAGTTGGTTTCTCTAGCCTTTTATATTGCCTATACCGTAGGGTCTTTAATTTATATGGGCATTTCGGTATTACTCAAGAAAGATGTAATTAATACCATAGGCTATAAAAATGGACTAGCATTGGGCTTAGTTATTTCTGCCTTTGGGACCCTTTTATTTTATCCAGCAGCAAATCTAGGTTCATTTCCACTCATGCTTTCGGGTTTATTTATTGTTGGTTTGGGATTTTCACTTCAACAAACCGTGGCCAATCCATTAGCCATTGCTATGGGGCCCATTACAACGGGTTCACAGCGTTTAACCTTAGCAGGTGGTATTAATAATTTTGGAACTACCATTGGCCCCTTAATTGTAAGTTTTGCCATTTTTGGAGCCAGTACAAGCACCACAACCAATATCAGTATAGAGAGCGTTAAAATTCCTTATTTGGTATTGGGTGCTGCATTTTTACTGGTTGGTTTATTCCTCAAATTTTCATCAATACCAGATAAGCCAGCCTTGGTAGAAAGCACCGAAGATGGGTTAAAAGGTTCAGCCTTAAAATATCCGCAATTGGTACTGGGCATGATTGCCATTTTTGTGTATGTAGGCGTAGAGGTATCAACAGCAAGCAATTTACCTGCTTATATGGAAAAAGATTTAGGCTTTGCTATAAAAGACATTGCCCCCTATATTTCCTTGTATTGGGCCAGTATGATGATTGGTCGTTGGACAGGTGCTGTGGAAGCTTTTACGTCAAATATCAGTTTGCAAAAAGTATTGCGCTTTGTTGCACCTTATTTAGCCTTTGGTGTTTTTCTTTTGGTGAATGCCATCGCAAAACACGATTTAGCTCCCTTTTATGTATATGGCCTTATTATTTTGGTTTTAATATTTGCCGATATTTTAAGTAAAGCCAATCCGGTTCGTATGTTATTTATTTTCTCTGTAGTAGGAATTTTGGCACTCTTTGTAGGCATGTTAACTACCGGCATGCTGAGTGTGTATGCATTTACAAGCGTGGGCTTGTTTTGTAGTACCTTATGGCCATGTATTTTCACGCTAGCCGTTAGCGGACTTGGTAAATATACTAGCCAAGGAAGCAGCTTTCTAATTATGATGATTATGGGTGGTGGTATTGTGAGTTGGTTGCAAGGGTATGTATCAGAATTTACGGGTATTCAATATAGCTATGTGGTAGGCATTGTTTGCTTTGCCTATTTAGCTTTTTATGCCTGGAAAGTGAGCGGTATTTTAAAGGCCCAGGGAATTAGTTTTGATAAAAATATGGCCTCCGGTCATTAATTCTTTTATACCTTGAGCAAACCAAGTTTCGATAACATTTTTATGAACTTAGCCACCGACCTGGCCCAGCGCTCTCATTGCGTAAAGGCTCAGGTTGGTGCAGTTCTTACTAAGGATACTCGTATCATTTCTATTGGCTATAATGGTCCGCCGGCAGGCACCCACAATTGCGATGAAGAATTTCCTAATGTGGGCTGCCCCCGAGATAGTAAGAATAGCTGTTCACTAGCGTTGCATGCCGAAGAAAATGCCATTTTGTATGCAGTTAAAAACGGATCAACCTTAGAAGGAGCAACCTTATACCTCACTTTATCTCCCTGCCTCTCTTGCGCCCGACTCATTTTTTCTTCGGGGATTAAGAAAGTATGGTTCAAAAATTCGTATGCCGAGTATAAAGGCCTAGCTAGCGATGAAGGAGTAGACTTTCTGAATAAGTTTGGGATAGAGACCCTTAAATTTGCTTAGCTCTTTACCAATTATTTAAACGGATTTCCCCATTTAGCATCGGTATACACATTGGTGCCTGCTAGCGTTTTTATAAAAGCAACTACGGCATCCACTTCATTGGCAGTTAGTTGTAGCTTTTGTCCCACTCCATTTGGTCTTAATCGATTATCCAAATTGTTGTTTCCAGGAGCTATAGTTATGTTACCGTAATGGCCAATTACATTTTGTAGAGTTTTAAGCGCTCCGGTATGCATCATGGGGCTATTTACTACACCGGCATTATTTACCAAATCTCTAAGAGAAGGAGCACGGGTGTTCGTAACATCAATACCTGCAGCATTTGCATTGCCAATAATGCCATTGTTTCGAGTATTGGGATCAATATCAAATTCTGGTGCATTGTGACAGCCGTTGCATCCCAAACCACCCGAAATACGGTTACCCGGTGTATCGAAGTTTGGAGGTGTTAAGAAAAGTATTTTGCCTGTGTTTTCTAAGGCACTAAAATTAGGGAAGGGCTGATTATCGTTATTTACTTGTGCTCTTCCAGCATCGTATTTAGAATCAAAAGATTGGATGCTTCTAATAAATTGAGCCAAACACTCCTGCAAACGGGCTTCTGTTACGGTAATATCACCATAAACAAACTTAAACAACTCGTTGTAATAGCCAATGCCCTGTAATTTAGTTAGTAATGTAGCCAATGTTCCTCTACCTGCTTGTCCACTAAAGCCCATTTCGGCGTGATCTTGTATGGGTTGTGTAGTTTGTAGTTCAAGCGTAGCAGCTCGTTCATCCCAAAAAAACTTAGCCTCTGTACCAAATCTAGAATTCACTAAACGCATAGAGTGTCTGCTGGTTACTCCACCCAATACACCACTACTAACCAAAGCCGTATCGCCAAAAGCGAATTGTTGTTTGTGGCAACTCGAGCAAGAAACGGAATTGTTAATACTCAAACTTTTATCGTAAAAAAGCACCCTGCCTAAGGTTGCTTTGGCATTGGTAATCGGGTTAGCTCCTGTATTATCCTTTACAATATAATTTGGTTTTGCTTGATTTGCATAGTTGGCCAAACTATTCAAATTGATATTTGTGCCAAATGCTGTGCTTATGTTAGGATATGTGCCAGTTGGTGAAGTGCTGCCAGTATCAGCATTGCTCGGTGTATCGGTATTTTTTGAGCAAGAAACTGCTCCCAAAATAATGAGGCCTAATAGGGCAAAGGGTAAGCTAAATCTATTCATCCTTGGTGTCGGTTAATTGTTTAGACATCAATTGGACTTGAAGGTTTAATACGGCTCAAATTATTTTTTCAATAAAAATTCGAGGGGAATGTGCAAACGTTTGCTCCACGATTTTTCACTGTGATCGTCGCCTGGATAAAATTTGGTAAGCCAATACGAATCCCTATAACCTTTGGCATTCATTAAGCTATCTACTTGTTTTTGGAGTGGTGGATAGAAGGCATCAAGGGTTTGATCGCCATAATCAAAATAAATTTTGCGTGTATTTGCTTTGGGCAAATGTTTGTTCATATAGGCAAAAAAAGCAGCCGGAATGGGATTGCCCTCCATGCTAAAAATACCTGGCCAATGGGTACTGAAGCAAGCTGCACCACCAAAAACTTCGGGGTATTCACAAAGGGCATACATAGAAATAAGCCCGCCCATGCTGCTACCGGCAACAAAGGTATCTTCAGCATTGGTTGAAACTGTGTAATGGCTATCTATATAAGGTTTCAATTCTTTTACTAAGAATTTAAGGTAGCCATCAGAATAAATTTTGAAGTTATTGAAAACGGAAGCACCATTGCCTCTGGCGGCAGCATAAATGGCCTCTTTTTCCGATTTTTTTAAGTTTTCGAAGGGTTTTTGAGGGAAATAGTCTGCATGACGTGTTTTATCGCCATTCCAAACACCTATAACAATGGTTTCTTTAATGCGGCCTGTTTTTTCTAAGGTACTTAACACATCATCTACTTCCCAAGCGGTTTTATTCCACGTTGTACTGGCATCGTAGAGCATTTGACCATCGTGCATGTACAATACCGCATATTTTTTGCTTGGGCTATATCCATCGGGTAGCCACACATCTACATTTCGGGCGGTTACGTATTTTGAAGGGAATTGAGTTATGCGTTCAATTTTTCCCGATTCCACTTGGGGCGTAGTTTGACCTTGTGCCAAGAACCCCCATAGGCAAAAGCCTAACATACATGCTAGTAATTTCATTCACTAATTTAAAAAATTTATACAAACTGAAAATACAATAATAGACCGGCAGCAAGGGTCATGAGTAGCAAGGCTATACCACCAAAAATATTGGCTGCTTTGCTATTTACATGCCTGCCCATAATTTTTTTGTTATTGGCAATGTGTAAAATAATGGCAATTAAAACGGGAGCAGTAATGCCATACAGAATGGCGGTATAAATTAACGCATCAATAGGTGAAATGCCTATATAATTTAGCGATAAGCCAATTAAAAGTGAAATGGCAATAATTACATAAAAGCCTTTTGCTTCGTGAAATTTTTTGTCGAGGCCTTGTTCCCAGCCAAAAGTTTCGGTAAAAATGTACGAAAGCGATCCGCTTAATACGGGTATGGCAATTAAGCCGGTGCCAATTACGCCAATGGCAAATAATACATAGGCCATGTTGCCGGCTAAGGGTTTTAATGCCATGGCGGCTTGTTCTACGGTGTCTATTTGGTGTATGCCTCCTTTAAATAATACTGTTCCGGTGGTTAAAATGATGAAAAACATCACCAATCCAGAAAACAGCATGCCGAAATCTACATCGTTATTTACTTCGTGTATGAGTTTTTTATTTACAACGAGGTGTTTTTTCTGATTTCTCATTTCTTCTACTTCTACCGATGCTTGCCAAAAAAATAAATAGGGCGAAATGGTAGTTCCTAAAATACCAACCACAATGGCTATAAATTCTTTGTTAAATTGTATGGTAGGTATAAAGGTTGCTTTTGCAATGGCTAAAAAATCTTGTTTGTATAAAAAGGGTACCACAAAATATACGAGCATAACAATGCAAAGGTATTTTAGGGTAGAAGCAATTTTTTGATAGGGCAGGTAAATAATTAATGCTAGGAGTAGCACGGTAAAAAATACACTAAAAAATGTGGCATCAATACTGGGGAATAGCATGTTTCCGACAGCCCCCATGCCGGCAATATCTGCACCAATATTTAGTAAAATAGCCGGAAAACTAAAAAGCAACATGAGGTAGAGTATGGGTTTGGGGTAATGCTTTTTTAAGGTTCCGGTTAAACCCTGCGATGTAACCATACCAATACGGGCACACATTTGTTGGATATAGGCCATGAGCGGAAAGGCTACAATAGAAGTCCAAAGAGTAGCTAGGCCGAAGGCCGCTCCTGCCTGAGAGTAGGTAGCAATACCCGATGGATCGTCATCGCTGGCACCGGTAACGAGACCTGGTCCTAGTAATTTCCAGAACTTAGTAAATACACCTGCCTTTCGTCTTCTACCTTCCACTTTTAAATATACCGCTTTTTCAGGCGCCCTTTGTTTTATTGAGCGCAAAAAAGCCAAGCGATAGGCTTGGCTTTTTGAGATAATTATTCCTTTAAAGTGGTTTTTCTTTTATTACCCAAGCGTGGTTGTAAGGGCCATACCTCTCGAATTTTCGTTAAAATTACCATTGTTGTAAACCAAATTACCGTTTACAAAGGTTTGGGTAATGCTGCTGTGAAAGGTGGTGCCTTCTACGGGCGACCAACCACATTTGTATAAAATATTTTCTTTGCTAACGGTCCAGTTCGTATTTAAATCAACTAGGGTTAGGTCTGCAAAATAACCCTCTCTGATAAAACCTCTTTTCTCAATATGATATAAAATGGCTGGGTTATGGCACATTTTTTCTGCAATTTTTTCTAATGATATGAGCCCTTGTTTGTAAAATTCTAACATGATGTTTAGAGAGTGTTGCACCATGGGGGCTCCAGACATGGATTGAAAATAGGGTTTTTGTTTTTCTTCTAAGGTATGAGGCGCATGATCGGTGGTTACCAAGTCAATTCTATCGTCTAACAAGGCTTTTAACAGTCCTTTTTTATCTTTTTCTGTTTTTATGGCCGGATTCCATTTTATTAAGGTGCCCAATCGTTCGTAGTCTGTATCGGAAAACCACAAATGATGTACCGAAACCTCGGTGGTAATATTTTTTTCTTTTAAAGGAATATCATTCCGGAATAAATGGGTTTCGGCTTCGGTTGTTAGGTGTAAAATATGCAAACGGGCCTGGTGTTTATTGGCCAATTCGATCGCTCTTTTGGTAGCTTCATAGCACGCTTTTTCGCTTCGTATGAGTGGGTGAAATTTAACGGGTACATTTTCGCCGTATTTTTCTCTGTACTGGTATTCGTTTTCTTCTACAATTTGTTCTTTTTCAGAATGTATGGCAATCACAGCTTTGCAGTTTGCAAATAGTTTTTCCATAGTTTCTGGGTTGTCTGCTAGCAAGTTTCCTTTTTTGGTAAAGTACAATCCGTCATCAGAAACACCCAAGAGTTTAGAAGTATCTAGTTTAATAACTTCATCTAAATTATCTCCATTTACGCCTAAAAAGAAACCAAAGTTAGCTAAAGATTGTTCTGAGGCAATGCGATATTTATCATTCAAAATATCCATGCTTAATACATTCGGAGATGTATTGGGCATATCAATAAAGGAGGTTACACCACCAGCAAGTGCTGCTTTGCTTTCTGTATATAAATCGCCTTTGTGAGTTAGGCCGGGTTCGCGAAAATGAACTTGACCATCAATAATACCTGGGAATAAAAACTTACCCGTTCCGTCTAGTACGGTAGCACCATCATTTAGGTCTTCTATTTGTCCAATTTTTTGAATCAACCCATCTTCAATCCATACATCGGCAACGCGAATTTGGCCTTCGTTTACGAGGCTACAATTTTTAATGAGTGTTTTTGTGGACATGTTATTCTTTTGCTGCTTTACCAAAGCACAGGATGCTTACTGCCAATACGCAATGGTACAAATCTATATTGTTTACATGAATTAGCGGAGCAACGGCCTTATTAAAGTTGGCTAGTATGAGTAAAAAAACGGCCATGATGAGCCACAGGCAGTATACTTTTTTACCTTTTATAAGCCCCCAAATACCAAGAGCCAACACTAGGGGTATGGCTACCATGGATGAAAACTGAGCTAATGCCGGCTTTTGGAGCAATTCGATGTATACAAACAGCACCGTGCCTACTGCCACAAAACTATACAGATATGTAGTAGCTAGCTTTATTTTGCTGATTTTTAAATAGCAAACCAACACCAAGCAAATGGCACCCAATGTGGAGGCTAGATGCTGAAAAGTTTCTGAAACAGACCGTGCCGGAGCGTAGCCTAAAAACCGTATGATTCCAAAAAATGAAGCTGCAGTTACCGATACAATAAATGCACTCCAAAGCAAACGTTCTCTTGGAGCTAAAGGTTTTAAATAATTAAAAAATACGAATATACCTGATAGCGTTAAAAGGGCATCGGTTAGGGCATGTGAGAATTCCATGTTAGATTTTATGAAGCCAAAACTGGGGAGCTATCTTCTTCTAACCTGCTAAAATAATAGGTTACAACGTTTGCAACTACTAAATACCCTAGCAACACTTTTGTAAATTGTTCGCCCATGCCAAACCAGTCGCCATTTATATATATTAAACTAAGCGCACAAACGGTTTTCAGTAGTTCCCACCAAATGGCATTGGGGTTTCTATCCATGAGTTCGGTATAGGCATAAACCGCCAGTAAAATAAAGCCGCCATAAAAGAAAATTTGCGGTTTAGGAATGGCTGCTAGGTTGCCGAATAAATAATACATAAAGGCAAGGGTAACAAAAAACTGAATCCCAATCCACACCTTCAATGCATTGGAAGCCCTTGTATCGTATTTTTGAAAATGATAGGGATCTTCAATTTTTTCGACAGGATATTTTTCAATCACATCGGCAGGTCGCCAGCCGGTTGGCTTAAACCAAATGGCAAATTTATCTGCCCAATTGTGGGTACGATAAGCATCGAGTATTAATAAACGAAGGTGTAGAAAATTAATTTTAATTGGATTCCACGTTTTAACGGGTCGTGTACTACCATAAACCGGTGGTACGTTGGGCAGTTCTTCTTGAAAAGTACCGAAAATTTTATCCCAAATAATAAAAATTTGTCCGTGGTTTTTATCTACATATTCCGGATTAATAGCATGGTGTACCCTATGGTGTGAAGGGGTAACAAGTATTTTTTCTAGGAAACCCATTTTACCAATATAGGTAGTATGGTACCAAAATTGCATAAAAAGCTGAATGGGTGTAACCAAGGCTACCACTTTGGCAGGTACGCCCAGCAAAGCTGCAGGTAATAATAAAAAGGTAAATAAATTAATAAATACCGAAATAGATTGCCTTAAGGCACAGGCCAAATCGAACTCTTCGCTACTATGATGAATGGCGTGTTTATTCCATAAAAAATTAATGCTGTGCGCCCATCGGTGGCTAAAATAGCCGTAAAAATCAATTACAATAAAGGTGATGACATACATGGCCACACTAGATTCTAACTGAAATAATGCCCAGTGGCTAACCATGTATTTATAACTTAGTATAACCACGGTTAAACCTAATGCATCTTTTATGGTGTTGGTAAAGCCCGAACTCAGGCTAGATATGGTATCTAATAGCCTAAAAGACTTTTTTTTCCAATACCAGCCGTACCATTTTTCTGCAACAACAAGGGTAAAAAATACGGGTATCACATACATTAATATGCGACCGTAGGTTGCCATTTCTCCACGCATTTGTCTTTATATTTTTATCAAATTAACAATAAGTTTTTTCTAGCAGGTGAAGTTAACTAAATAATTTTAGCTGAATCCACAATTCACACGCAATTTTAAAACTATCTAGCTTATTTGGTGAAGCTTTTAAAATCAATAGACGGATCGTAATCGTTTTTAGTTCTTAAGGAATGCAATTCACTTTCTGGTCTTTTAGATCGTATGAAGGGAAATAGTAATTGAACATGCCAAGGTTCCTTTACTTGATTCCATGCGCCAAATTTAACAGGGTATTTTCTGGTGATCTTGGCCGTTCCAAAAAGTATATCCCAAATAAAAAGTAAGTTTCCATAATTTCCATTTGGGTGCGAAATGCCATCTTCTGCAGTAAGTCCATGATGAGCGAAATGGGTACTGGGTGTAGAAATAATTCTTTCAACAAGCCATGCCATAGGGTTCAAAAATTTATAGCGATAAAAAAAACGGTCCCATTTTGTTTCACTATGTGCAAGTAAGATAACGATTAGTTTTATGGGTAAATACACTAAATATACATAACCCATTCCTAGAAAAATTAAGATCGCTGAAAGCCAAATCCCCGGCATTAAGGCATAATAAAGTATTGCATTTCTATAGGTTACAAGCACACCCATTTCTTCTACCACGTGGTGGGGTCTGTGTAGTTTCCACATCATTCTATTAGAATGAGAAAACCTATGCCACCAATATTGGGTCATATCATCAGCAATAAGAAATGATAAGATTTGCCAACCAAAGGCTAAACTGATGAAATAATTTTCGAATTGAGGAAAGCACAATTTACTTAACCAAAGTGCGAACACAAAAATAGCGGGTTGAATTAGAGTTGGTAAGGTAAAAAGACTAACCAATTCAATTGTCCAATCATTTTTGGTTCTTTTATCATCAAAGTATAAGCCACCTAGTGCCTCTAAAACTCCTAAAATTAGAAGCATGAGTACAGGGATGAATTTACTGATTAACTCGTTTTCCATAAGTTAAATAGTATAGAGTACTGTTAAAAGCGGCTAAGATAATCTTCTGAATGACCTCAATAATGATCATAAAATTAGGTTTTTACTTGCTTTGTGGCTTTTAGCTTTTTGGAGAAATCGTATTTTTTATAGCAA
>JBIIBV010000014.1:0-32398 GCA_044239195.1 Sphingobacteriaceae bacterium
GGTTTCAATTAAAGCAGGTTTGCCGCCTGTAACACCTGAACCCTGATTGGGTTGTTGCAACGAGTGGGTGCAATCCATAATAACCGGTACGCCAAATTCTTTACTCACTTTGGCCAATATTTTCAAGACTTTTTCATCGCCAATACCTGTAAAAGAATCTACTCTAGAGCGGTTTGCTTTGCGGTACGAACCTTTAAAAATATACGAGATGTGTATATTTCATCGCTAATGCTAATAATGCGTTCTGCAATACGTAAGGACATATCTTCGCTTTCTATAGCGCAAGGTCCCCGGCCATTGAAAAGAATTTTTTACTATCGGTAAATTTAATTTGGGGGATGTTCTGAATAGTTATTTAATTTCCTAGTTCTGATAAAAATTTAATGCGCATTAATTGAATTTCTTCACGGGTATAATCCTCTTCACCCAATTCATTTAAGGCATTGTCAATGGTGTCGGTTTCTGCTTGGCGAAAATAATCATAAACTTCGTCTTGTCTATCTTCATCAATCATTTCGTCGATGTAATAGTTTAAATTCAGTTTGGTTCCCGAATTTACAATCATATCAATTTCGTTCAATATATCTGCATAGCTCAAACCTTTGGCCGAAGCAATATCTTCCAAGGCCAATTGGCGGTCAATATTTTGGATAATAGATACTTTTAAAGCCGATTTATTAGCTGCACTCTTAATTACCAAATCTATCGGACGATCGATATCATTTTCTTCTACGTAGCTCTTAATAAGTGATACGAAGGGGGAACCAAATTTTGAGGCTTTACCATTTCCAACACCTGATATTTGCTTCAACTCATCCAAATTGATGGGATAATGCGTACACATTTCCTCTAAAGATGGGTCTTGAAAAATAACGAAAGGGGGTAAATTTTGCTGTTTGGATATTTTCTTGCGCAAATCTCTAAGCAACTGCAACAGTTCGGTATCTAAAGCAGCTGTGCCCTGAGCCGCTTGTTCATCGGTATCCTCATCGGTGCTTCCCATGGCTTGGTTGAGTACAAAACGTACAGTATGTGGATTTTCGATGAAGTTTTTACCCAATTTAGTAAACTTCAATAAGCCGTAATTATCTATATCCTTAAACAAAAAATTATTTAAAACAGCTTGCCGAATAAGTGATTTCCAAAGCAATTCTCCATCTTCTTTTCCAGAGCCAAACAGGGTATGCTGGTTGTGATTATAAGATGATATTTGTTGATTATCTACGCCCAACATGATGTTTAGGTAATAAGAATCATCAAATTTCTCCCCTACTTCTTTAATAAAGCTAAGTAGTTTATGTAAATGAGTTTCGGCATCGAAATGCTGAATGGGGTTCCGGCAATTATCGCACATGCCGTTGCAACCCGTTTCATTAAAATTTTCACCGAAATAATGGAGTATTTGCTTACGCCTACAAACCGACGATTCTGAATAATCTATTACCTCTTTGAGTATTTGTGTACCTATTTCTCTTTCAGAAACGGGCTTATCTTTCATAAACTTGGTCAGTTTATCAATATCTTTCTCTGAATAAAAAGCAACACATACGCCTTCGCCTCCATCTCTGCCGGCCCGGCCTGTTTCTTGGTAATAACCTTCCATACTTTTCGGAATGTCGTGGTGTATTACAAAACGTACATCGGGTTTATCAATACCCATACCAAAGGCGATGGTAGCTACAATCACATCCACATCTTCCATTAAAAAAGCATCCTGTGTATCGGCACGAGTTTTGGGCTCTAAGCCGGCATGATATGGCAAAGCTTTAATACCATTTAATTTGAGAGCTTCGGCTATTTCCTCTACTTTTTTACGGCTTAAACAATATACGATACCCGATTTTCCGGGCTGAGTTTTAATGTAGCGAATCATCTCTTTCACTACATCTATCTTTGGACGTACTTCGTAGTATAAATTAGGCCTATTAAACGATGACTTATATAAAACCGCATCAGTCATTTGTAAGTTCTTCTGAATATCTTGCTGCACTTTAGGCGTAGCAGTAGCCGTTAAGGCAATAATTGGGATATTTTCGCCCAAGGCATTTATTACTTGACGTATTTTACGGTATTCGGGTCTGAAATCGTGGCCCCATTCTGAAATACAATGTGCCTCATCAACGGCTACAAAAGAAATAGGAATGAGTTTCAAGAACTCCATATTCTCAGCTTTAGCCAAAGATTCGGGTGCTACATAGAGTAGTTTAGTATCGCCTTTTAAAATATCTTCTTTAACCTGTGTAATCTCAGTTTTATTGAGCGATGAATTTAGAAAATGGGCAATGTGGTTATTTCCTCCAAACGCTCTTAATTGGTCAACCTGATTCTTCATCAAGGCAATTAAAGGCGAAATAACAATGGCAGTACCCTCACTCATTAGAGCGGGTAATTGGTAGCAAATAGACTTACCACCACCAGTGGGCATAATCACAAAGGTATCTTGCTTTTGCAAAATACTTGTAATAATAGCTTCCTGTTCGCCTTTGAAATTATCAAAGCCAAAGAAATGCTGTAAGTTGTCAAATAATGACTTTTTTACCTCCATTGGATGCCCCTAAGGGAAATATTGAGATTTGTGTGATATTAACTATGAAAATAACATAAATTTGTGGAATTACCCGCAATTCTCTAAAAATATTACACTTGAAAGAAAGAGACGATTTACTCAGCCTAGCAAAAAATGCCTTAAAACTCGAAATTGAAGGTATTCAGCAAGTTTTCGATCGCCTAAATGCCGACTTTGTAAAATCGGTAAATGCCATTTTAGCCAGCAAAGGACGTGTTGTGATAACCGGTACAGGCAAAAGTGCCATTATAGCACAGAAAATTGTTGCTACGCTAAATTCAACAGGCACTCCGGCTGTATTTATCCATGCTAATGATGCCATTCATGGCGATTTAGGCATGATTCAACAGGATGATGTGGTTATTTGCATCTCTAAGAGCGGCAATACTCCCGAAATTAAAGTACTTACCCCCCTATTAAAACAAGCTGGAAATATATTAATTGGCATAGTTGGCGATATAACGTCGTTTTTAGCCAAACATGCCGATTTAGTACTTGATACTACCACGGCACAAGAGGCTTGTCCACATAACTTGGCACCCACCACCAGCACCACCGCACAATTAGCCATGGGCGATGCTTTAGCGGTTTGTTTGCTGGAAAGCAGAGAGTTTACTAGTTCCGATTTTGCACGTTTTCACCCCGGAGGAGCACTTGGAAAGCGCTTGTACTTGAAAGTGGGCGATTTAGCTACCCAAAATGAAAAACCGCAAGTAACTTCAAACACACCTTTAAAGGAAGTATTGTTAGAAATTACTAAAAACCGATTGGGAGCAGCAGCCGTTGTAGAAAATGAAAAACTTTTGGGTGTTACTACCGATGGTGATATTCGAAGAATGTTAGAAAAGGGGCAATTTTCTGAAGCCTTTATTGCTAAGGATATTATGGGAAAAGACCCAAAAACAATAGATGCAAGTGCATTAGCCGTAGATGCCTTAGAACAGATGAGAGCCCTTCATCTTTCTCAAATTTTGGTAAGCGAAAATGGAACCTATGCCGGCATTGTGCATCTGCACGATTTATTAAAAGAAGGAATTATCTAATTCTCAATCATGAAGAATTACTATGTTTTAATTATGGCTGGTGGTGTAGGCAGCCGATTTTGGCCTATCAGCAGAACCGCTCATCCAAAACAATTTATAGACATTTTAGGAACCGGAAAAACGCTAATTCAAAGCACTTACGATCGTTTTGCAAAGTTTATTCCGCAAGAAAATATTTACGTAGCCACCAACGACCAATACCTAGATTTAGTAAAAGAGCAATTAGCGGGCATTACAGCTAAACAGGTAATTACCGAACCGGTAATGCGCAATACCGCTCCGTGTATTGCTTATGCCATGTATAAAATACGCCAAATTAACCCAGATGCGGCGGTAGTAGTTGCTCCCTCAGACCATTTAATACTCGAGGAAGATGTGTTTAAAGAAGTTATTATCAATTCTTTACATACCGCAAGTACCGAAGATTGTTTAATTACATTGGGCATTAAACCTTCTAGACCCGATACGGGCTATGGCTATATTCAATACACCACCAAAGCGCTCAATGAGTGTTTGTTTAAGGTAAAAACGTTTACCGAAAAACCCGATTTAGAGATTGCCAAATCATTTATTCAAAGTGGCGATTTTTTATGGAATGCGGGTATTTTCGTTTGGTCGGTTAAAAACATACTTCATGCCTTTGCTTTGCACTTACCGGAAATGAACCAAATTTTTAAAGAAGGCATGGGAGCATACAATGGTCCGAAAGAGCGTGAATTTATACAAACGGCCTATTACCAATGCACCAATATTTCTATTGATTATGGAATAATGGAGAAAGCGGATAATGTATACGTTACTCCTGCTGCCTTTGGTTGGTCCGATTTAGGAACATGGGCTTCGGTTTATGCTTTATCTGAAAAAGATTATGTAGGCAATGCCGTTGTACCCCAAGAACGTGTGATGATGTACGATTCATCGAATTGCATGGTGCACGTACCCAAAAATAAATTGGTGGTTTTACAGGGCTTACATGACTTTATTGTGGTAGAACAAAATAACATACTACTCATTTGCCCAAGAGATGAAGAGCAAAGTGTAAAGAAAATAGTAGCAGATGTTAAAGAGCGTTTTGGGCCAGACTTTATTTAGCTTGAATACGCTGGCGAACAGCTTCGTATAAAATTACCCCTGCCGAAACGGATACATTTAATGATTCTATTTCTCCAAATAGGGGAATTTTAGCCAAATGATCTGAAATTCGAATCAATTCATCTGAAATTCCATCATCTTCTGATCCCATAATAATAGCCGTTGGAGCCGTATAATCTGGCGTGTATAAAAACTCTTCCGTTTTTTCGGTACAGGCCACCAATTGCAAGCCCGATGCTTGTAAGAAACGAGCCACTTTTTGCAAATTATCATGGCGGCAAACCGGTAAGGTATACAAGGCACCTGCCGAGGTTTTAATCGTATCTGGGTTAATTTGTGCAGATCCTTTGATTGGAACAACCAGCGCATGCACTCCAGAGCAAGCAGCCGTGCGGGCTATGGCACCCATATTTCGCACATCGGTAATACCATCTAACACCAAAATAAGCGGCGTTTCACCTTTTTCATAAATGGCTGGAATAATATCTTCTATTTGGTGATACGTAATTGGCGATATAAAAGCCACTACTCCTTGGTGGTTTTTAGCCGTTAAGCGATTCAATTTTTCTACCGGCACCAATTGGGCACTCAGTTGATATTCATTCATCAACTCTCTCAACTCATGGAATAATTCGCCTCGTAAACCACGCTGAATGTAAATACTTTCCATTTCTTGGGCACTTTTAATCGCCTCAATAACGGCACGTATGCCAAATACCAATTGATTATTTTCTCGTTTAGGTAGAAATGAAGATGTATACATGGCTTAGATTATAAGGTTCAAAGGTACATATATTTTAAAAAACCGGCTATTAATCGTAATTTTAAACTAAAGGTTAAAAGCTGTTTTCAACAACAATCAAAATTTTACACAAGGTGCATTAAACTCTATATAATGCATTTGATGCCTATTGCTAACAGCTTATTCACATGGCTTGTGGAAAACCACCTTTAAAAAAATGAGCATATAGGCACATTGAAATTTTCGTGCCTTAAGCGTGTGCAGAACTTAACAACAACTCTACCTGCTAATTCTATATTTTTGAAATCATGAGCACCGAAAACGAGCAAGATTTTAACAGAGAAAATACCCGAACAAATGCGCCAACCCGTACCCGATTAAATAATTTGGTAAGTGGGTTAGGTAAACTTCCGCCGCAAGCCCTCGATTTAGAAGAAGCGGTTTTGGGAGCCTTAATGCTCGAAAAAGATGCGCTATCTGCCGTTATCGATATTTTAAAGCCCGAAGTTTTTTATAAAGATAGTCACCAAAAAATATTTGAGGCTATTCAAACACTGTTCCAGAAATCATCTCCTGTTGATATTTTAACCGTAACCGCTCAATTGCGTCAGCAAGGTAATTTAGAACTTATTGGAGGTGCCTATTATATCACCGAACTTACCAACCGTGTAGCTTCGGCAGCCAATATTGAATACCATGCACGCATCATTTCACAAAAATTTATTCAGCGTGAGCTCATAAAAATATCTACAGAAATTATCAGCAATGCCTACGAAGACACGACTGATATTTTCGATTTACTAGACCATGCGGAAAAAAATCTGTTCGAAATTGCGCAAAACAATTTACGTAGAGATTCTAGGAAGATGGACGACATTTTACGTGAATCGTTAGATACCCTTGAAAAACTAAAAGATAAAGTAGACGGACTCACCGGTGTACCTTCTGGTTTTACTGCTTTAGATAAAATCACATCGGGTTGGCAACCATCTGATTTGGTAATTATTGCGGCACGACCTGCTATGGGTAAAACGGCTTTTGTATTAAGCTGTGCCAGAAATGCAGCCGTTCAGTTTAACAAACCGGTGGTGGTATTTTCGTTAGAAATGTCGTCGCTACAATTAACCAATCGTTTAATTTCGGGCGAAACTGAGATTGAACAAGAAAAAATTAGAAAAGGAAATTTAGCCGAATGGGAATGGCAACAATTGCACTCTAAAATTGGTAAATTAACCGAAGCTCCACTGTTTATTGACGATACGCCAGCACTTAATATTTTTGAGTTTAGAGCCAAATGCCGTCGCCTCAAAGCTCAGTACGATATCCAAATGATTATTGTAGATTATTTGCAATTGATGCATGGTAAAGGTGATGGAAAAAATGGAAACCGTGAACAAGAGATTGGTAGCATTTCTAGAGCACTAAAATCGGTAGCTAAAGAATTAAATGTACCCGTAATTGCCCTATCGCAATTGAGCCGTGCTGTAGAAAACCGACCTGGAGGTAGTAAAAGACCCATGCTTTCCGATTTACGTGAATCGGGCTCTATTGAGCAAGATGCTGATATGGTATTGTTTTTATACCGTCCCGAATACTATGGTTTAGAAGAAGACGAACAAGGCCGCTCAAACATTGGTATTGGCGAAGTAATTATTGCCAAACACCGTAACGGTGAAACGGGTACCGTTCCATTACGTTTTGTAGGCAAGTATGTGAAATTTGTTGATTTAGAAGATGATTATAGTAGTGGAATAGGCTTCGGTACCACAGACCCTATGGCGGGAATTGCCCCTTCGCAGAGTTTTGAGAAACCTAATAATTTCATCATCAAGCCATCGAGAATGGACGATATGGATGAAGAACCTTTGTTTTAATTTAAAGTTGTTAATAATAAAAAAAGCCCCCCGAAATTCGGGGGGCTTTTTTTATTTGGCTAGTTCTTTCAATCGGTCCTTTACCGAGGTAATTTTTTTATTGAGTGTATCGCTTTCAATTAAACCATCACGCATACGCACTATTCGGTGTGCATGTTTGGCAATATCTTCTTCGTGGGTAACCAAAATAATAGTATTCCCTTTGGCATGAATATCTTCAATTAAAGCCATTATTTCTACTGATGTTTTAGAATCTAAATTTCCAGTAGGCTCATCGGCCAAAATGATAGATGGATTATTAATTAAAGCACGAGCAACAGCCACACGTTGGCGCTGTCCACCTGAAAGTTCGTTTGGTTTATGATCTACACGATTGCCTAAACCCACATTTTCTAGCGCTTTAATGGCACGTTTATCCCGATCTTCTTT
Organism: Sphingobacteriaceae bacterium; assembly: GCA_044239195.1. Lineage (GTDB taxonomy): Bacteria > Bacteroidota > Bacteroidia > Sphingobacteriales > Sphingobacteriaceae > JAIPAN01. Next base: position 7,747 of record JBIIBV010000014.1, read on the forward strand.
TTTTACCCCGGCATATACCAGAGGCAAGGCTACATTCTCTTTAGCAGATGAACGTGGCAATAAGTTAAAGGTTTGGAAAACGAATCCTATTTCTTGATTTCGAACCTCGGCCAATTCACTATCGCTCATTTCGCTAACATTAATACCGTTTAAAATATATTCACCTTTGGTAGGCGTATCTAAACAACCTAAAATATTCATCAAGGTAGATTTACCAGAACCAGAAGGACCCATTAAGGCTACAAATTCTCCCTTTTTAATGGTTAAGGTAACCGATTTTAAAGCGTGAATGGTTTCTGCACCAATTACGTATTTACGGCCTATATCGGTAATCAGAATTAAATCTTCTTTTGACATGGTTGTTTTTTTATTGTTAAGACATCACCATAGCGCTATTTGTTACAATTGCTTATGATTTTATGAAGGAATTTTCTTGCAGTTTTGCATATACCAATTCTTTCAGCGTATCGGCATCATCGGCAGTCATTCCGGTAGTTTCTATCGGTGCATGTACAAATAGGGTTCGCGCACCCGGCTTGCTACCATGTACAAATCCATCGTCCCACATCAATTCCCATAACCGATCAATAGTTACAGGAATAATAGGAATACCACGATCAATGGCCAAACGAAAGGGGCCATTTTTAAACGGATGCAAAATAGGTGGATATTCATACCCAATTTTACCCTCCGGAAAAATAACCAAGCTTAATTTATTTTCTAAATATTCATCGGCTTTTTTAAAGGCCCTAAACGAGGCTATTTTACTATCTCGATTTACCGGTATGTCTATGGTTTTAAAAAATATACTCAATACAAGATTTCGAAGCAATTCTTCTTTACCCAAAAATGCAAAATTACCATGCATTATACCTGTAATGGCTGCAATATCTAAGTTGGATGTATGGTTGGCACATACAATATAGGGTTTATCCCAAACAACGTTTGTTTCATAAACATGCTTGTAAAACACCCCGGCTAAAGCAGAACTTAAAAAAGCAAAACCTTTTCTAAACCAATTTAAAGTGAGATATCTGCTTGGTTTTCTAGAATAATAATAGAAAAATGGGGAGAATAACAGAAAGCTAAATACCACTGAAAAAATATACCAACAAGCATGAATGCGTTTCAAAAATCGAATCATCATCCTCAAAAATAGAAAAAATACTTACTTTCGTGTGTTATGGAAACTGTTGTTAGTGGTATTCGAAGTACCGGAAATCTTCACTTAGGAAATTATTATGGTGCTGTGCAAAATTTTGTACGCATGCAGCACGATTACAATTGCTTTTTCTTTATTGCCGATTATCATTCGCTAACTACCCACCCTACGCCCGATGACTTACACGGGAACGTAAAACAAGTACTGGTGGAGTATTTAGCCGCCGGTTTAGATCCGGAGAAAGCAACGCTTTATGTACAATCAGATGTTCCGGAAATTGCTGAACTTTATTTATACCTAAACATGAACGCTTATTTAGGCGAATTGGAACGCAGTACCTCTTTTAAAGACAAAGTACGTACCCAACCCGATAATGTAAATGCGGGTTTATTAACGTACCCAGTTTTAATGGCAGCCGATATTTTAATTCATAAAGCCACTAAAGTGCCCGTTGGTAAAGACCAAGAACAACATTTAGAAATGGCCCGAACCTTTGGAAATCGATTTAACCGACTATATAATAACGAGTATTTTCCAGAGCCATATGCCTTTACTTTTTCCGAAAAATTGGTCAAAATTCCAGGCTTAGATGGCAAAGGAAAAATGGGAAAATCGGAGGGTGAAAACAATGCCGTTTATTTGGCCGATGATGAAGAAACCATTCGCAAAAAAGTAATGCGTGCCGTTACCGATAGCGGCCCAAAAGCCGAAAATCAGGAAAAACCAGAAGTTATTCAAAACCTATTTGACATTTTAAAAGTAGTTTCTAAGGCTGATACCTACCAACATTTTGATGAGGCCTATGCCAACGCACAAATACGTTATGGCGACTTTAAAAAGCAACTTGCCGAAGATATTATTTTGGCTACAGCTCCCATGCGCAACCGCATTAACGATTTGGCTAAAGACACCACCTATATACAAAAAGTAGCTAATTTAGGTACCGAAAAAGCCCGTGAAAGTGCGGGTAAAACTATTAAAGAGGTTCGCGAACTCATAGGCTTCAGAAAGTTTTAAGTATATCCAATACGCCACTTGTTCTAATAAAGAATTTTAGTAATTTCAACCTCGTAATTATTTAGAAGCTCATACCCTATGCACATTGCCATTGTTGGAAACATCGGAGCCGGTAAAACAACCCTAACCGAGTTATTATCAAAACATTTTACTTGGGAAGCCCAGTTTGAGGCTGTTGATAATAATCCCTACTTAGAAGATTTTTATGGCGATATGAAACGCTGGAGCTTTAACCTTCAAATTTATTTTTTAAATAGTCGGTTCCAACAGCTTATAGAATTGCAAAAGGGCGATAAAAGCATTATTCAAGATCGTACGATTTATGAAGATGCTTATATTTTTGCAGAAAATTTGCACGATATGGGCTTAATGTCTAGCCGCGATTACGAAAACTACCGTGCTATTTTTGATAACATTACCTCATTCATAAAACCACCTGACTTATTAATTTACTTGAAGGCATCTGTGCCTACATTGGTGAACAATATTCAGCGCCGTGGCCGCGAATACGAAAGTGGTATTCGGCTAGATTATCTTTCTAAATTGAATGATAAATACAAAAAATGGATAGATAACTATAAAGAAGGTAAATTATTGGTTTTAGATAAGGATAAATTAGATTTTGCCAATAACCCCGAAGACCTAGGCTTCATCATCCAAAGCATTGAACGTGAGATTCACGGTTTATTTTAAAGAATTTTAAGCCCATGAATACGCCAACAGATAGACAAGATCGAGAAAATTGGTATTTTGGCGTATTTTATCATAATTCGGCTGACCCCGATATATGGTTACCCAAACGATATGGATGGGGCTGGACCTTAAACTTTGCTCAACCCTGGAGTTGGATTATCATGATTGGAATAATTGCAGCTGCTTGCTTACCCTACTTGTTTATTTCATGAAAATTTTAGGCATTATACCAGCTCGTTATGCATCTAGCCGCTTTCCAGGAAAGCCCCTATAAGATATTTGCTGCAAAAGCATGATTCAGCGGGTATATGAGCAGGCAAAAAAAGCGCTAACCCTAAGCGATGTGGTAGTAGCTACTGACGATAGCCGTATTGAAGCGCATGTATTGGCTTTTGGCGGAAATGTAATCCGTACCGCAGCTACGCATGAAAGTGGAACCGACCGTTGTGCAGAAGTAATAAGCTTAAGCCCCGATTTTGATGCCGTAATTAATATACAGGGCGATGAACCACTTATTAACCCCGAACAAATAGATTTACTAGGCAGAAATTTAACCAATGAGGATGTTTTGATAGCTACGCTTATAAAACGAATTCGTAGCCAAGAAGAACTTCACAATTCCAATACACCTAAAGTGGTTTGTGGTCTAAACGGTCAGGCCATTTATTTTAGTCGCCAAGCCATACCGCATGTTAGAAGTGCCGAAGAAAGCCAATGGCTAGACAATGGTACTTTTTATAAACATATTGGCATCTATGGGTACCAAACAGCTACCTTAAAACAACTAGCAGCACTCCATCCTACTCCGCTTGAACAAACCGAATGCCTAGAACAATTGCGGTGGTTAGAAAATGGCTACACCATACATACGGTAGAAACCACGCTAGAAACACAAGCGGTAGATACGCCAGAAGATCTAGAAAAAATTATTCAGCATATTCAAAATAGCGGCTTATAAAATCAAAATAAGCACCAATAGAATAATAATAATAGCCGCAACCGAAAGGTAAACACCTCCTGTTGCAATTCCAGCTGCCTCTTTTTTCAATTGAACAACTTCTTTACGCAAGGCTTTGCGTTCTTGCCTACTTAACAATGCTAAATCCATGGCTTTAATTTCGTGCACACGGGCATCAATTTGTAAAATTCGGACTTGTTGCTCGGCACTCAAGGCTACAGCTTTGGCATGAGGTTTAGCATAGCTTGTGCTCGATAATAGCATCAATGCTATAGCAAATAATAAAAATCGGCTTTTCATGGCGTTTAGATTTAAAGGATAAAACATACCCTTTAACGCCATGGCGAATAAAATATTTTAATTAAACCTTAACGACTAGCTTGCGGACGTTTTTTCCAGGGTCCTTTTCCGCTTCTTTTGGGATCAAAGCGCTTTAACTCCGGTTGGTAAGCAGGTGCTTCACCCATTCCTTCAGGTAAAGCTAATTTATCAATAGGCTTACCAATTAAATTTTCAATGGCTTGAAATTTACGCTGATCACGTTCATTAATAAAGGTAATGGCGGTACCTGTGGTAGCCGCTCTAGCCGTACGGCCAATGCGGTGAATATAATCTTCGGCATCAGGTGGTACATCAAAATTCACCACCAATTCAATCCCTTCGACATCAATACCTCTCGAAAGCACATCCGTACCAATTAAAAAAGGTAACTGGCGGGCTCTAAAAGCCTGTAATAGGCTCTCCCGTTCAGATTGATCTAAATCTGAGTGGAAAGCTTTTGCCTGAATGCCAATCTTTCTAAATGCTTTATCGAGCTCTTTCACTTTATCTTTAGTAGACGAAAAAATGATACCACTTTTATAAGTCTTGTTTTTCAATAACGATTCGATAAGCGGTAATTTCTGATGATCGTGTGTATTGTATGCTTGTTGTGTAATGCCTTCTGCCGGCTTAGAAATAGAGATGGTAACTTCTTCTGGCTGCTGTAAAATAGAGGTTGCTAAGCCTTTAATTTTAGGTGGCATAGTAGCAGAAAACAATAAAGTTTGACGCTTCTTGGGCAAAAAAGAAATGATGCGCATGATATCGTCACTAAATCCCATATCCAACATCCTATCGGCTTCATCCAATACCAAATGTTGTAAATAATCTAAATTGATAGCGCCCGAATTTAAATGCGCAATTAAGCGGCCTGGGGTGGCAATAATAATATCTACCCCTTCCCGCATGGCTCTTTTCTGCGTTTCGTAAATGGCACCATCGCCACCGCCATAAACGGCAATAGAGCTTATACCTGCAAAATAGGCCAAGCCTTCTACTTGCTGATCTATTTGCTGAGCCAACTCTCTAGTAGGCGCCAAAATAAGTGTATTGATGTATTTTTTTTCTGTTTGTGCAATGTGATGCAAAATAGGCAACAAATAGGAAGCCGTTTTACCCGTACCCGTTTGTGCACAGGCAATTAAATCTTTGTGTTGCAAAACCAAGGGAATGGCTTGTGCTTGTATAGGTGTTGGGTTTTTATAACCCATGCTTAGCAAGCCTTCTTGTACTTCGGGGGCAAACTGAAAATCGGAGAATGTCAAAATAAGGTATTCAGATTAAAATGGACTCAAAGATAGGTGAAATTAACCGAATACCTGGCCATTTGCTATACTCCTAGTGTTAAGCACGAGCTGGGGTTATCCACAAACGCCAATTTCTCCACAAGCTAGCAGATAATTAAAAAAAGGCGTAGATTTGAATCCCGTACAAATAGATTCTTTTTAGCCCTTTAAGGCTGAAATAATCGACAAACTAAATAACATGACTAAATACATTTTTGTTACGGGAGGCGTTACCTCATCGTTAGGTAAAGGCATTATTTCTGCTTCGTTGGCCAAACTTTTACAGGCCCGTGGTTACCGAGTAACCATCCAAAAGTTCGACCCTTATATCAACATTGATCCCGGAACATTAAACCCGTACGAACATGGAGAATGCTATGTTACCGAAGATGGTGCTGAAACCGATTTAGATTTAGGCCATTACGAGCGTTTTTTAAACGTACCAACTTCTCAGGCTAATAACATTACTACCGGACGTATTTACCAAAATGTTATACAAAAAGAGCGTGAAGGTGCCTATTTAGGTAAAACCGTTCAAGTAATACCACACATAACCGATGAGATTAAACGGAACATGCGTTTATTGGGCGAAAGTGGAAATTTTGATGTAGTGATTACCGAAATTGGCGGTACGGTGGGCGATATTGAGTCGTTACCTTATGTAGAGGCTGTACGTCAATTGCGTTGGGAATTGGGCCACCAAAACGCTTTGGTTATTCACTTAACGCTTGTACCTTATTTGGCTGCGGCTGGCGAATTAAAAACCAAACCTACCCAACATTCGGTTAAGACTTTATTGGAATATGGGGTACAACCCGATATTTTAGTTTGCCGTACCGAGCATCATATTTCGGCGGAAATACGACGTAAAATTGCACTTTTTTGCAACGTAGATACCAATGCTGTGATCGAATCTATAGATGCCAGCACCATTTACGATGTGCCTTTATTGATGCGCAAAGAGAATTTAGATGGCATTGTTTTAAAGAAACTCAAACTATCGGCCAAGGTAGAACCCGATTTAGAGAGCTGGAAAGATTTCTTAGGCCGCTTAAAAAATCCAACTTCTGAAGTAAAAATTGGCTTGGTGGGTAAATATGTTGAACTACCCGATGCCTATAAATCTATTTCGGAAGCATTTATACATGCCGGAGCAAAAAATGAATGCAAGGTGCGTGTAAAATACATCCCATCAGAAAGTTTAACCAAAGATAATGCGGTAGAGAAATTGAAAGGACTCGATGGCGTTTTAGTTGCCCCAGGCTTTGGTAGCCGTGGTATTGAGGGTAAAATTGAAGCCATTAAATACATCCGCGAAAACAATATTCCGTTTTTTGGAATTTGTTTGGGTATGCAATGTGCCGTTATTGAATTTGGCAGAAACGTATTGGGCTTAAAAGATGCGCACAGTACCGAAATGAACGAAAACACCAAAGATGCCGTGATTTCGATGATGGAAGAGCAAAAGAAAATTAAAAATAAAGGTGGAACCATGCGCTTAGGTGCCTATGCTTGTGAGCTCAAAAAGGGTTCTAAAGCAGCTGCTATTTACGGAAAAGCTAAAATATCGGAGCGCCACCGCCACCGCTATGAGTTTAATAATAAGTATTTAGCTAGCTACGAGAAAGCTGGAATGATAGCTTCGGGCATTAATCCGGACAACAATTTGGTAGAAGTGGTGGAACTTAAGAATCATCCATTTTTCGTGGCTGTACAATTCCATCCCGAATTAAAATCAACTGTTGCGAATCCGCATCCGCTTTTTGTTAACTTTGTTGCCGCTTCATTGGCCAATAGCCAAAAAAAGTAAGCAGAAGAACATTATAATTTATGGATAGAAATACATTTTGGGGTCTGTTCTTGATCCTTGTCATCTTGGTCGGTTCAACCTTCCTTATGAAACCTTCTGATGAAGAGTTAAAAAAAGAACAATTGGTGCAAGATTCTATTGCACGGGCTACACAGGATACCCAAAAAAGCCCTAAAGCAACACCATTACCTACTCGTGCCAAAGCACTAGTTGCAGATACATCAAGCTTCAAAGGGCCTTTTGCAGCCCTACAAAAAGGAGACAATACCCCTGTTATACTCGAAAACGAAAACATAAAAGTAACGCTTAGCCCCAAAGGTGGTAGAGTAAGTTCGGTTGAATTAAAAAAGTTTAAAACCTACCAAGGCAAACCCCTTATTCAGTTTGAAGGCGATGCCAATAAATTCGGTTTCTTGCTTCGTAATGAAGGTTCGTTTATCTCAACCAACGATTTATTCTTCAGTAAAATGACCGCTGAAGCAAATCAAGTAGTTTTTCGTTTACAAAACCAAGACGCTAGTTTTGTTGAATATGCCTATACCTTGCCAGCAAACAGCTACAAAGTTGAACTAACCATAAAAACAACTGGTATGGAAAAACATACCAGCAATCCTCAAAAAATTGAACTGAATTGGGAAACTGTTTTAAAACAAAAAGAAAAAGACTTAGCAAGTGAGCAGCGGTATTCAACAATTTATTTTAAACCAGTAGCTGATGATGTAGACCATTTAAGTGTAAGTGAAGACGAAAATAAAGAATTATCGGAAGGCAAAACCCAATGGATATCGTTTAAACAACACTTCTTTTCCAATGCCTTAATCGCAAAAAATGGGTTTGATAAGGGTAAAATAGCTGTAAGTACGCAAACAGGTTCAGAATTGGTAAAAGGATATAAAGCCACCTTAGAAATGGCCTTGAAGGCAAATACAGAAAACACCTACCCTCTAGAATTTTACTTTGGTCCCAATGAATTTAGTACGCTAAAAACACAGGGCTACGAGCTTGAAAAGCAAATAGATTTAGGCTGGGGACCTTTAAAATATATTAACCGCTATGTGGTAATTCCCGTATTTAGCTTTTTATCTGGCTTTAATTGGGGCTACGGATTAATCATTTTAGTACTCACCATACTCTTAAAAGTGGTGCTATTCCCGCTCACGTATAAGTCGTACTTATCTATGGCTAAAATGCGTGTATTAAAGCCAGAAATGGATGAAATTAAGGCCAAGGTAGGAGAAGATAACGCTACCCTATTGCAACAAGAATACCTCAAGTTATATAAGAAAGCAGGCGTAAATCCTTTGGGTGGTTGCTTGCCTATGCTATTGCAATTGCCAATTATTATGGCATTCTTTTTCTTCTTCCCCAACCTATTCGAGTTGCGTCAGCAGAGTTTCTTATGGATGAGTGATTTATCTACTTACGATGCGTTTTTTAATTTGGGATTTAACATTCCGTTTTTAGGAAGCCACATTAGTTTAATGTGTATTTTAATGACCATTTCTACGCTTATTTACACCTACTTTAACAACCAAGTAAGTGGAGCCACCGGGCAAATGAAATACATCGGATATATTACACCCATTATTTTCTTTGGTGTGTTAAATAGTTATCCATCTGGCTTAAACTACTATTATTTCTTGGCGAACATGCTAACTTTTGGACAGCAATACATGATTAAAATGTTTGTTGATGATGAAAAAATTCATGCTAAAATTCAAGAAAACAAGAAAAAACCTGAGGCAGCAAAAGAGAAAAAATCTAAATTTCAGCAACGCATGGAAGATTATATGCGCCAACAACAGCAAAAAGGAAAAAAATAAGTTTTGTGTGTTGTAAATAAAAAAGCCCCGAGAAATTCTCGGGGCTTTTTTTGTACCCCCAACAGGATTCGAACCTGTGACCGACGGTTTAGAAAACCGTTGCTCTATCCAGCTGAGCTATGAGGGCAGCAGCTACAAAAGTAGCAAAATGCTCCCAATACACAAATAGCAAATTACCATTTAACCATTAAAAGTTACCACCTATACTCCGAATAAGTTCATTGGTCAGAAAATTCTAGATTGACATTTAAACGATATTTACTTTCGTTAAAATTAAAATCATGAAAAAAACAAGTACATTATGTGTATTAGGGTTGATGCTAAGTATTAGCCTTACAGTACAAGCAAATCAAAAAAAACAGGTAGATCCAACGGTTCATGAACTTAGCCAGAAATATATTGAGGCATTTTGCCAAGGTAAAAATCTGGAAATATTAAACTCGTTTACAGCCGATGCACAAATAGTAATTGTGGGTGAATACCAAACTATTTACTACAAGAAATCTACCCTGCAAAATTTTTGGAATGAACTAGGGCCAATAGAGCAAAATAGCGCATGTAAAACACGTATACACTCTAAAATGAATGATGAATACGAGGTCAGCATAGTGATGAATTATCCTGAGTGTTCCATTATCAATACATTGTGTATTAAAAAAGATCCGGCAGATGGTGTATTTAAAATCTTTAAATTGGTAAAATCGTTCAGCTAAAAATTTCAAACAAAAAAAGCCCCGAGAATTTCTCGGGGCTTTTTTGTCGGGGTGGCAGGATTCGAACCTACGACCTCCTGGTCCCAAACCAGGCGCGATACCGGGCTACGCTACACCCCGAGTCTTCTTTCGAAGGGACTGCAAACTTAGCATTTTTGCAGCTCATAGACAAATAAAAAGTATTTATTTATCGATATTGGCGGAGAGGGCGGGATTCGAACCCGCGGTACCGTTACCAGTACGACAGTTTAGCAAACTGTTCCTTTCGGCCACTCAGGCACCTCTCCTCTTTACCTTTTGAGGAGTGCAAATATAGCAATTCGGCGATGCCTTCAAAAAATATTTTTACTTCTCTAGGGTGTATGAAATCCGTACGTGAAAAATACTCATAAGCATGGTTTTAAAGATCTGCTTGATGAGTTGAATGTCTTTTAACGTGATGTCGCTTTCAATTAATTGATTTTGAGCAAGTTTATAATCGATAATGCGATCTACTAACTCTGTAATTGCTTTTTCATTTGGGTTTTTTAAGCTTCTTGACGCTGCTTCCACCGAATCGGCTAGCATGAGTACTGCGGTTTCTTTTGTGAAAGGTATGGGGCCAGGATATCTAAATATTTTTTCGTCTACAGATTTTTCGGGGAAATTTTTTAGAAATGATTGGTAGAAATAATCTACCCGAGTATTTCCATGATGGGTTCGGATGAAATCAATTAATAATTCGGGGATTTGATTTTTACGGGCTATTTCAACGCCACGGTACACGTGTTGTATGATTATTTGAGCACTTTTATCGTAAGTTAACTTGTCGTGAGGGTTTATGCCGCTATTTTGATTTTCAATAAAATATTGTGGATTTTCCATTTTACCGATATCGTGGTATAATGCGCCTGCTCTAACTAGTAGAGTATTCCCTCCTATTTTATAAATTGCTGCTTCGGCTAAATTTGCTACTTGCAGGGAGTGCTGAAATGTTCCGGGGGCTTTAAATGCTAGCTCTCTTAATAAGGTTGAATTGGTATTACTAAGTTCCATTAATGTAATTTCGGATGTTATAGCAAATAGTTTTTCGAATACATAAATTAATGGATAGGCTAGTAAGGTAAGTAATACACTTATGGCGAATGGAATAAAATTTGTCCATTCTATTTTAACGAAAGAGGCATCTTTAATTAATAAAATACCGAAATACGCAATGATATAGGTGCTTAGGATTAGCAGTGCGGAGATGAGGAATTGCTCACGTCTGACTAATTTTTTAATGCTATAAATGGCGGTCATACCTGCAGCGATTTGCAGGAAGGCGAATTCGAAGCTATTGGGAACCCAGAATGATGCTATTAAAACTACGAGGAGGTGAATATTAAGAGCTAACCGGGTGTCGAATAGTATGCGAATTATGATTGGTACGATACAATAAGGGATGAAATAAATATTAAGCATATTTAGTTTTATTGCCCAAGAGAGTGTCAAAATCATGCCGCAAATAACTACGAGTATGAGTGAAAGCTTGCGGTGGTCTTGAAAAATATCTTTTCTGAATAGATATAAGAATATCATGAGTAAGGCTACTATAAGACCTACAAGGATTAATTGGCCAATAAATAACCACTGCCGACTTGCTCTAAGCAAGGGATCGCCCTCAAATGCAATTCGTAATGATTCTAATTTTTGGAAGGTTGCGGCATTTATAATATCTCCATCGCTTATGATCAATTCTCCTTTTTGAACCATTCCTAACGTAGGAGAAATATTGGTATATGCTTCTTTCTCGAGTTTATCGGTTAAGCGTTCATCGAAAACCAAATTTTCTGAAACAAATTGACTTATAAGTTGGTAAAAGGCTTGTTTCTGTACTACTATTTCTTGCTCTTCAATTGCGTTTTTTAAAACACTTTTTGCACCTTCAATATCGTGTACATCTAAGGTATTTTTCTCGGTAGCTAGGGCATTATTTACTACTATGAAATTATAATAGGGCTCTAGCTGCTTGTATTTAGGCAAATAACGGGCAACGCCTTGCGTATAAACCCTTTGAAGTAAATCTACGCCCAAGAGGGTATACTCTTTTTGTAATGGTTGACTAAGCTGCCACTGCTTTGCTTGTGCAGACAATGCTATGGTAAATTCTTCTATCGAACTTGTCTCTACCTGAGATTCATATCTATATATTGGTTTTACGGACTTGAATATTTGCTTTCGGTCATTTTCTAACTGTTCGGGTGTTTTTTGTATGGCAAAAGCGAATGGCGATACCAGATCCTTCTGTGTCCACACCTTGCCTTTATCGTATTCGAACTTAAAACGTGCCTGTTTGGGCAATACCAGGGAAATGAATAATGTAGCACCCAACATCATTAGGTATTTAATGATATTATGATACCTGAAGTAGAGAAGTTTATAAATTGGTTTTTTTATTCGTGCCACATTATGATTTATAGTTTCAAATGTACTAAATATGTTTAAGGCTAAATATCATATGCTTTTATAGCTTACTTATTATTAAAAATGCTGTTTTGCTATTGGGCTTAAATACTTAAATTGCAGTCATTAAATCTAAATGTTTACCTATGAATGAAGTTGTTATTGTTTCGGCGGCTAGAACACCTATTGGTAGTTTTGGAGGTAGTTTATCTTCACTATCTGCCAGCCAGTTGGGTGCTGCAGCTATAAAAGCTGCTGTAGAGCGTGCTGGCATAGATCCTAGCCAAGTACAGGAAGTATTTATGGGAAATGTATTATCGGCCAATCTGGGGCAGGCACCAGCTACGCAAGCTGCTAAATTTGCCGGTTTGCCTGATATTCCTGCAACAACTATTAACAAAGTTTGTGCTTCTGGAACCAAAGCGATTATGTTGGCTGCTCAGAGTATTGCTTTGGGTGAAAACGATGTGGTGGTTGCCGGCGGTATGGAAAGCATGAGCAATGTGCCTTATTATTTGGATAAGGCTAGAACAGGATATCGTTTAGGCAATGGAGAATTGCTAGATGGCTTGGTAAAAGATGGACTTTGGGATGTATACAATAATTACCATATGGGTGTTGCAGCAGAACTTTGTGCCAGCGAATGTGGTATTGACCGAGCTGAACAAGATGCTTTTGCTATTCAATCGTATACCCGCTCACAAGAAGCACAAAAAAAGGGCAAATTTGACCAAGAAATTAGTGCTGTAGAGCTAAAAGATAGAAAAGGTGAATCGGTTTGGATTAGTAGCGATGAAGAACCAAAATCTGTAAATTTTGATAAAATACCGACACTAAAACCTGTATTTAAAAAAGATGGAACGGTTACTGCTGCTAATGCTTCTACCTTAAATGATGGTGCAGCTGCCTTAGTTTTAATGAGCAGCAGCAAAGCAAAAGAATTAGGCTTAAAACCTTTAGCTAAAATTTTAGCCTATGCAGATGCACAGCAAGCACCTGAGTGGTTTACTACTGCCCCATCTAAAGCCATTCCTTTGGCCCTAAAACGTGCCGGTTTAACGAGCACCGATGTAGATTATTTCGAAATAAATGAGGCTTTCTCCGTTGTTGCATTGGCTAATAATAAAGAAATGAAGCTAGATAACAATAAAGTAAACGTGAATGGTGGTGCTGTAGCGCTTGGGCATCCACTAGGGGCTTCGGGCGCACGCATTGTAGTGACATTATTACATGTTTTAAGCCAGAAAAACGCTAAAATTGGTGTTGCAGGAATTTGCAATGGTGGTGGTGGAGCCAGCGCAATAGTGATAGAACGATTGTAAGCAAATGAAAAAACTAGTTATTTATTGTTTCTTAAGCATGCTTACCATGCGTTCTGTGGCACAACACAGCCACGAACCCGCACTTGTCTCCCACTTACCTGCTTTTCAGGACAGTTTACTATCCTTAAGCAAACAATTTATTAACAATGAATCGGAGCCTGAACGCTACAATGCCAATTATCAATTTATTAAAACATTGGTAGAAGCATTAAAAGAACCTAAATCCTTCTATTTTGAATTTGATTCTTTAAAAACAATTTCCATCGTAAATGCGCCCGATAAAAAGTTTAGAATTTTTACCTGGCATGTACTAAACGACGATGGTTCCTACCGCTTTTACGGTACCATTCAACTAAATACCAGCGATGGAAAACTAAAACTTTTTCCACTGAGTGATTATAGTGCATTTATCCAAAACCCAGCTACTCAAGAACTGAAAACCGAAGAATGGTTTGCGGCTCAGTACTACCAAGTTGTAGAAGTTAATCAAACCACTGCCAACCCTTACTATGTGTTATTAGGATGGAAGGGCAAGAATACCAATTCCACCCAAAAAGTAATAGAAGTGCTCCGATTTGTAAATGGAATTCCTTACTTTGGTTTAGCTGTATTCGATGGAAACACACAATACGCAGGAAATAAACGGATCATTTTTGAGTATTCGAGAGAAGTTTCGATGTATTTAAAATACGATTACACTAAAGAACAGCTTGTTTTTGATCATTTGGCACCCATAAACTCAGAATTTAAAAACGATTATTCTAAATACGGACCGGACATGACCTACGATGCTTTTCAAGTAAGTAAAGGCCGTTTAAAATTTCAATCGAATTTAGTGTTGAATAATGCGCCCTCAGACAAAGACGACTTGTTTAACGACCCTAAAAAACTAAAACAAAACACCCAACCCATTCGTAAATATTAACCAAAATACCGTATAAACTTTAGCAACAAACATGAAAAAAATCTTAATTCTGCTTTTAATTAGCACCAGCGTTTTTGGACAAAGCAAAAAATCGTTTACCCTCGAAGACGTATTTAAAAAAGGTACGTTTAGTACCAAAGGCATGCGTGGATTACGTAGCATGAAAGACGGAAATACGTACCTTACTGTAGAAACCGACGAGAAAACCAAAGTACGCTATGTAGCAAAAAACAACTACTTAGACGGCAAACAAAACAGCATTTTGTTTAAAGAAACTGATTTAGTGTTTAAAGGCGATACCTTGCCTATTAGCACCGATTTCAACGCTAATGAGACTAAAGTGTTGATTCCAGTGGACGAAGAAGCCATTTACCGTCGCTCATCTAAAGCAAATTATTTTGTATACGATTTGTTGACTAAAAAAATTACCGAGGTATCTGGTAATGGGAAACAGCTTTTTGCTACGTTTTCGCCGGATGGAAATAGTGTTGCTTTTGTGCGTGACAATAACTTGTTCGTAAAAAACCTAGTAAATGGTGAAGAAAAACAACTAACCAGCGATGGAAAAAACAATGAAGTAATTAATGGGCGCTCAGATTGGGTGTACGAAGAAGAATTTTCATTTGCTCAAGCATTTTACTGGAGCCCCGATGGTAAAAAAATTGCCTTCTACAAGTTTAACGAAAAAGAAGTACCTGAATTCAGCATGACTATGTTCGATGGCTTATACCCTGCCGAATACAAATATAAATACCCGAAACCAGGAGAAAAAAATGCCATCGTAAGCATTCACGTGTATGATTTAGCATCATCGAGTATTAAAACTGTAGATATTGGCACAGAAACAGATCAATACATACCTCGTATCCGCTGGACTCAGGATGCAAATACCGTATGTGTATTGCGCATGAACAGACATCAAAATAAAGTAGAATACCTTTTAGCAAATGCTAGCACAGGTGCTACTAAAACGTTGATGACTGAAATTGATAAATATTATGTAGACATTGAAAAAGAACAATTAACCTTCTTAAACAATGGCAAACAATTTATTAATGTGAGTGAAAAAGATGGTTTCAACCACATTTACTTATACGATTTAAGCGGAAAACAAATTGCTCAAATTACCAAAGGCGCCTGGGAAGTAACCGATATTTACGGCATCGACCAGAAAAATGGCTTGGTATACTATCAATCTAGCGAAAGCTCTCCCCTAAAGCGTGATGTGTATGTAATTGGTTTAAACGGCAAAGGAAAACGCAAAATTAGCACACAAGCTGGTACCAATACAGCCGCTTTTAGCAGCAACTTCAATTACTACATTTTAGCGAACAGCAGCGCCAAAACCCCTACCTATGTAAGTTTGCATACAAACAAAGGAGCGGTAATTAGAGTGTTGGAAGACAATGCCAAAGCAAAAGCCAAATTTGCCGAATACCAATTAAGCTCTACTGAATTTTTCAGCTTAACTACTTCTGAAGGTGTGAACTTAAACGGCTACATGATTAAACCTGCCGATTTCGATCCGAACAAAAAATACCCAGTATTTATGTATGTATACGGTGGCCCGGGTAGCCAAAACGTAGTAGACTCGTGGGGTGCATCCCGCAACATGTGGTTCAACTATTTGGCTCAAAAAGGATACATTATAGCTTGCGTAGATAACCGTGGCACTGGATTAAGAGGTGCCGAATTCAAAAAAATGACCTACCAAAACCTAGGGCATTACGAAACAATCGATCAAATTGAGGCCGCTAAATGGTTAGCCAAACAATCGTATGTAGATGGTAGTCGCATTGGTATTTGGGGTTGGAGCTATGGTGGTTACATGTCATCACTGTGTATCACCAAAGGTGCCGATACCTTTAAAATGGCCATTGCTGTTGCACCGGTTACTACCTGGAGATATTACGACAGCATTTATACCGAACGTTATTTACGCACTCCACAAGAAAATGCCAAAGGATACGACGAAAATTCTCCGATAAACTTTGCCGATAAATTAAAAGGTAAATTTTTATTAATACACGGAACTGCCGATGATAACGTACACTTCCAAAACAGTGTCATGTTCTCCGAAGCTTTAATTCAAGCGAATAAATCGTTTGAGCAAGCCTATTATCCGAACAAAAACCACGGCATTTACGGAGGAAATACCACCCTTCAGTTGTATACTAAAATGACTGATTTCATTTTAAACAACTTATAATCTAGAAGCTTAGACACCATGAGTAAACAATCATCTTTCCAAGAAACCGGCCACCCAAAAGGGCTTTACGTTTTATTTGCCACCGAAATGTGGGAACGCTTTAGCTATTATGGCATGCGGGCAATTTTGGTGCTCTTTATGACCAAAGCCTTATTGTACGATAAAGCCCTAGCATCTAATCTCTACGGTAGCTATACTGGCTTGGTTTATTTAACCCCTTTGGTTGGAGGCTACATTGCCGATAGATACTGGGGAAATCAACGCTCTATTATTACCGGCGGTTTACTCATGGCCTTAGGTCAGTTCTTACTGTTTTTCTGCGGAAGTACATACCAGAGTTCTCCAGGCCTCTCTACTCTCTTATTTTTTGCGGGGTTAGGTTTTGTAATTGCAGGAAACGGATTTTTTAAACCCAACATCTCCTCCATGGTAGGTCAACTCTACCCTGCCGGCGATCGCAGAATTGATGCCGCCTACACCATTTTTTACATGGGTATCAATACGGGTGGTGCATTAGGTCCAATTTTATGTGGTGTTTTCGGAGATACCGGAAATCCTGCAGATTTCCGTTGGGGATTTTTAGCAGCTGGTATTGGTATGCTCTTGGGCGTACTTATTTTTAAGCGTTTAAAAGATAAATATGTTATCGATCCTAGCGGCAAAACCCTCGGTCTTACACCCGAAAGTGCCAGTGGTAAAAAAGAGCTTGGACCCGCACAAATTTTGGTTTACGGTGCTTTATTAGCATTTTCATTAGCCGTAATTGGTATTTTATATGTTGATGCCCGCTTATTTAGCATACTATCCTATTTATTGATCATTTCAGTGGTGGGAATTGGCTACATGATTATAGCCGATAAAACACTTACCCTACTAGAAAAAAAGCGAATAAGCGTTATTTTCATCGTTTCGTTTTTTGTGATTTTTTTCTGGAGTGCCTTTGAACAGGCTGGAGCTTCATTGACGTTTTTTGCAGAAGAACAAACCCAGCGTAATCTGGGTTTGTTAACCGTTCCCGCTAGTTTATTCCAATCGCTAAACTCTATTTTTGTAGTGTGTTTTGCACCACTATTGGCTTGGATTTGGGTAAAACTAGGTGCTCGAAAAGCAGAACCGGCATCGCCCACCAAAATGGCCTTAGGTTTACTTTTCTTGGCTATTGGCTACTTAATTATTGCCTATGGTGTAAAAGGTGTACAACCGGGTGTGAAAGTAAGTATGATGTGGCTTACCAGTATGTATGCCTTCCACACTTTTGGAGAGTTATGCTTATCGCCCATCGGTTTATCGTTGGTAAATAAATTAGCACCTATCCGTTTTGCATCGCTTTTAATGGCCGTTTGGTTTTTAGCCAATGCAGCCGCTAATAAATTTGCAGGTGTATTAAGTGCACTCTATCCCGAAGCTGGTAAAGCCACTCCCAATTTCTTAGGCTACCAAATTACTGGCTTGTATGAATTTTTTATGTTCTTTGTAGGCATGGCGGGTATTGCTTCACTTATTTTATTTGGGGTGAGTAAATACCTCCAAAAAATTATGAGTAGCGGCAACTAAAATTTAAAAGTATATAAAAACCTCTCCGAATTTCGGGGAGGTTTTTTTGTTGGCTTATAAATCCTATTTTTGAACTACTATACAAACCTTGTGAAAGCAGATAGCCTCGTACTCATACCCACCTACAACGAAAAAGAAAACATCGAAAAAATTATTCGAAAAGTGTTCTCTTTGGCTACGCCTTTTCATGTGTTAATTATTGATGATGGCTCCCCCGATGGAACGGCCGACATTGTTAAAAATCTTCAAAAGGAATTTCCAGAGCAATTATTTATAGAAGAACGCAAAGGCAAATTGGGTTTAGGTACGGCTTATATTCATGGCTTTAAATGGGCATTAAACCATACCTACGACTTTATTTTTGAAATGGATGCTGACTTTTCGCACAACCCCGAAGATTTACCCCGCCTACGTGAAGCCTGCCTAAACGGTGCCGATGTGGCCATTGGCTCCCGCTATATTAAAGGCGTAAATGTGGTAAATTGGCCCATGGGCAGGGTGCTCATGTCCTACTTTGCCTCCGTATATGTACGTATGGTAACCGGCATAGCCATACAAGATGCCACGGCTGGCTTTAAATGCTACCGCAAAGAAGTATTACAAACCATACAACTCAATAAAATAAAATTTGTAGGCTATGCTTTTCAAATTGAAATGAAATTTACGGCTATAAAGCACGGCTTTACCGTGGTAGAAATTCCCATTATTTTTACCGACCGCACTGAAGGCACGTCTAAAATGAGCCCACGTATTTTCCGCGAAGCCTTTTTAGGGGTTATCCAACTCAAAATTGGTTCTTGGTTTCGCAGCTACCCCAAAGCGAAAAACTAACTTATTTCAAGTTATACAATTGCGTGACCTCCGCTTGACTAAGGGGGCGGTTGTAAATGTATAGTTCGTCTATACTACCTTGTAAATATTGATTAGCAGAAATATTATAACCGATGGTTAGCCCAGTAAAATATGCCGACATATTTCCAACACCAGTCAAAGTATCTACCAATACCCCATTAATATATAATTTATTGTCATTCCCATTATAGGTCATAAGCACATGCATCCAAACTCCGGGTGTATAGCTACTTTCAGCCGCACTTATTTGATCAAGAAGTGTGGAAAAAATCTTATTATTACTTTTATTAATAAAGAAAGTAGCAGATTTATTATTTTGATCAAAAGCACTCATAATAATGCTCGTTAAACCTACCGTTGGTGGATTGGCAGCCATCCAAAATGCAATAGTTATTCCCGTAGGGCTTTGGCTGGGGTTAGCCGTAAAATTTACATATTGGCTTGTACCGTTTAGCGTAAGCGCCTTACCAATTTTACCTGCAGTAAAGGTGGGATTTCCAGTAGGTACCCCATCGCTGGCATAGCCTTTTTGGTCTTTTAAATTGTCATCAAAATTAAAATAAGAAACCAAGCCCTTTTGCAAATCAACGCTGGGTTTATCTTTTTTACAGGAAATACCGGCCAATAACAAGCCGCAGAGTAGTAGAATTTTTGTTTTCATGATTTGTTATTTTAAAGTATACAATTGCGTTACCTCCGCTGGACTGAGGGCTCGGTTGTAAATGTAGAGTTCATCTATGCTGCCTGCCCAATAAATAGACTGATACACACCCAACATCATACTCGAATTAAAACCCGATATGCTACCCGGGTTATTTGTTGAAGCAATCCAAACCCCATTGACGTAAATTTGAATACTTGTACCATCGTAAGTACCCACAACATGGGTCCATTGATTAGGTAAATTTGCATTGGAATGGGCATTATCAATATTAGGAGCATTAATAACAAAAGCCGCTGAACTTAAAGCCGTTGCAAACCTGAACCCATTGCCCGAAATAAAATATTTGGTATTTCCAGCCTCAGCGGTTTTATACCAAAAGGAAAGGCTGATTTTAGTATTAACCACAGGAGCAGTAGGTATAAATTCCAAGGCCTCATCAACCCCATTAAAGTGAACAGCCTTACCTGAAATTCCAGTCACGTAACTAAATTTTGCGGTACCTATTGTTGCATAATTTTGTTTATCTAAAACAGTATCGTTAAATCCAAAATAGGATATTAACCCATCTTTAGGATAAGGGCTTGCAGGTGTATCTTTTTTACACGAAATACCGACCAACAAGAGGCCGCATAGTAGGAGAATTTTTGTTTTCATGATCAAATCGTTTTCACCTTAAACGCAAAAGCAGAAGTTTTCGTATTTTTAGTGCATGCTTAACGAGAACCTCGACCCGAATGCCGAAAATTTAAATCCCCTAGAGCGTGATATTGAGAAAGTATTGCGCCCGCAGGCCTTTGAAGATTTTACCGGCCAACATAAATTGCTCGAGAACTTGCGCATTTTTGTGCAAGCGGCTAAGCAACGCCAAGAAGCACTAGACCACGTATTGTTACACGGCCCTCCAGGATTAGGCAAAACCACCCTTTCGCACATTATTGCCAACGAAATGGGCGTAGGCATAAAAATTACCTCGGGCCCGGTATTGGATAAACCCGGCGATTTGGCCGGCTTATTAACCAATTTAGAAGAAGGGGATATCTTATTTATTGACGAAATACACCGATTAAGCCCCGTGGTAGAAGAGTATTTATACTCAGCCATGGAAGATTTTAAAATTGATATCATGCTCGAAACTGGGCCCAATGCCCGTTCGGTACAAATTTCGTTGAATCCCTTTACTTTGGTGGGTGCCACTACCCGATCAGGCTTATTGACCGCTCCTTTACGAGCTCGGTTTGGCATCAATTCTCGTTTGGAATACTACGATGCAAAGCTTTTAACCACCATTGTATTGCGTTCGGCCGATATTTTAAAAACCCCTATTAGCGACGAAGGGGCTTATGAAATTGCCCGCCGTAGCCGTGGTACACCTCGTATTGCCAACGCACTTTTACGCCGTACCCGTGATTTTGCGCAAATTAAAGGCAGCGGAACCATTGATACCGATATTGCCCAATATGCCCTCAATGCCTTGAATGTAGATATGCACGGCCTCGATGAAATGGATAACAAGATTTTGCTAACCATTATTGATAAGTTTAAAGGGGGCCCAGTGGGTTTAAAAACCATTGCTACCGCCGTTGGCGAAGATGAAGGTACCATTGAGGAAGTATACGAACCTTTCTTAATTCAAGAAGGCTATATCATGCGCACCGCACGTGGCCGCGAATGCACCGAATTGGCCTATAAACATGTAGATAGAACCAAACCCGGAGCTACAGGTTCTTTGTTTTAATTGCTGTGGCGCTCCCGCTAGAAAAATACAGCCAATTTATTAAAGCCGAAGCGCAACGCTTGGGCTTTTTGTTTTGTGGCATTTCCCCTGCATGTTTTTTAGAAGAAGAAGCTCCCCTACTAGAAAAATGGCTGAAAAATAGTTATCAAGGCGAAATGAGCTATATGGAAAACCATTTCGATAAACGCTTAGATCCTCGTTTATTGGTGGATGGAGCCAAATCGGTGATTAGTTTGGGGCTAAACTATTATTCTGAGGCCCAACAAAGCGACCCCGATGCACCTAAAATCTCCATGTATGCCTATGGTGAAGATTATCACTCGGTAATTAAAGGGAAGCTAAAAACCCTATTAAATAGCATCCAGGAAGAAATTGGCGACGTACATGGCCGAGCCTTTGTAGATTCGGCACCGGTATTGGATAAGGCCTGGGCCAAAAAAGCAGGTCTGGGCTGGGTGGGAAAACACAGCAACCTCATCAATCAGCAAAACGGTTCGTATTTCTTTTTAGCTGAATTAATTGTAGATGCCGAATTAGCTTACGATATAGCACCCCAAGCCGACCATTGCGGCACCTGCACCCGCTGTATAGATGCCTGCCCAACGGAAGCCATTATAGCGCCTTATGTGGTTGATGGCAGCAAATGTATTTCTTATCTCACCATCGAATTAAAGAACGAAATTCCCACTGAATTTGCCGGAAAACTAGACAATTGGGCTTTTGGTTGCGATATTTGCCAACAAGTTTGCCCTTGGAATAAATTTGCCAGCCCACACCAAGAGGCTGCGTTCATGCCTTCTGCCGAATTACTAGGCCTTCCCAAAAAGGAATGGGAAGAAATTACCGATGAGGTTTTTGAAAACCTGTTCTCCAAATCAGCAGTAAAACGAACCAAATTGGCAGGCTTGAAGCGGAATATTACTTTCCTAAAATCCTAAACTACTTCCCAAACTTATCTTTCAATTGGTTTAGCAAGTCCGAATCGATGGGTTTTTCAGGCTCGAAGCTTAATGTGGCTTGCTGAGGTGCTGCCGGAGCAGGTTTTACAGGTTCTTTTTGAGTCTGCATGCGCTCCCAAATTTTGGTGAGTTTACGCTTGGTATCTAAAGGGAAATCACCTTGTTGCATCCACGAATAATAACTTGGTTCGGCTTTTAACACCTCTTCGCAGGTACGGCCTTTGTGCTTTCCGAAATTAAATACCTCTACTCCTTTTTCGTTGTACACCATACGGGCGCCAAAATCTACCGGTTTATTCAAGTTGGTAAACTTGTGAAGAGCCTCCACATCGTTTTGCACCGGAATACTTTTTTGACCTTTTTTATCTTCCCACTCTTTGTTTTCGTAGCGGTCTAATTGCGCCAAAAGCACTTCGTAGGTTGCTTTAATATCGGCCTCGGCAGAGTGCGCATTGATGATATCTTTATCGCAATAAAATTTATAGGCCGCACGTAAAGTACGCTGCTCCATCTGGTGAAATATATTCTGCACATCCACAAAAAAGCGGTTATCAATATCGAAATCTACACCGGCACGTAAAAATTCTTCTACCAACATCGGTATATCAAAACGGTTGGAATTGTAGCCTGCTAAATCGCAATTGTCTAAAAAACGGGCCAATTCTTCGCCCACTTGTTTAAAAATGGGTTCTTTGGCAATATCGGCATCGTAAATGCCGTGTACCAAAGAAGCCTCAATGGGAATAGGAATTTGCGGATTGATGCGCAAGGTCTTAATTTCTTCAGAACCATCAGGCATGGCTTTTAAAATGCATATTTCTACAATACGATCGGAAGCCACGTTGACACCGGTGCTTTCTAAATCGAAAAAGGCTAAGGGTCGTTTTAAGTTTAATTTCATAAGATTGGTTTAACTGAAAATAAGGATACCCAGCAAAATGCCTAGCACCATTAAAAGGTACATCAAAATTTCGGTAGTAGCGAATTGCTTATAACGAGTCCAAAAGGAAAAATCGTGTTTCGGTTTCATCTTTTGTTAGTTTTTAAGTAAGCGTTGAATTTCGTCGAGTTTCATTAAAGCTTCTACTGGTGTAAGGGTATTTACATCGAGGTTGTTCAACATGTCGCGAATTTTTTCTAAAACCGGATCGTCAATGGCAAACATTTGGAGCTGATAAGCCTGGGCCTGCACTTTTTTAATGCTGTCTTTAATGTGTTCGCCCCCAGTACGTTCTTGCTCAAGGCGTTTTAAAATTTCGTTGGCTCGGGCAATCAGTTTTGGTGGCATACCGGCCATTTTAGCCACGTGAATACCAAAGCTGTGTTCGCTACCACCGGGCACCAATTTGCGCAAGAAAATAACTTTATTGCCCACTTCTTTTACCGAAACATTGAAGTTTTTAATGCGATTAAACGAATTGGTTAATTCGTTTAGTTCGTGGTAGTGGGTAGCAAAAAGGGTTTTAGCTTGTGCGGTAGGATGGTTGTGCAAGAATTCGGCAATGGCCCAAGCAATAGAAATACCATCGTAAGTGCTGGTTCCACGACCAATTTCATCCAATAAAATTAAACTGCGTTCCGATAAATTGTTCAGAATGCTGGCGGTTTCGTTCATTTCCACCATAAAGGTCGATTCGCCCGAGGATAAATTATCGGAAGCGCCTACCCTCGTAAATATTTTATCTACCAAGCCAATGTGGGCTTCTTTTGCAGGCACAAAACTGCCCATTTGAGCCATCAGTACTAGTAATCCCGTTTGGCGTAGTAAAGCCGATTTACCTGCCATATTGGGGCCTGTAATGATCATCATTTGCTGGCTTTCGCTATCTAAGTATACATCGTTGGTAATGTACACTTCACCAGCAGGCAAATTTTGCTCAATTACCGGATGTCGGCCACCCTTAATGTCGAGTACAAAACCCTC
The DNA here is from genome assembly GCA_044239195.1 of Sphingobacteriaceae bacterium. Classification (GTDB taxonomy): domain Bacteria; phylum Bacteroidota; class Bacteroidia; order Sphingobacteriales; family Sphingobacteriaceae; genus JAIPAN01. The sequence continues at coordinate 32,098 of JBIIBV010000014.1, forward strand.
ATCCAATTGTGGTTTTACATACTGATTTTTGATAGCGGTGTTGGCAAAATTGAGCAATACATCTAACTGCGCCACCAAGTGCGCATTTAGCTGAATAGGCTTAATATATTCGCTTAAACTAAATACCAATTCGGCGAATAATTTACTCTCCAGTGCATGTATTTTCTCTTCGGACCCTAATATTTGTTCCTCGTATTCTTTCAACTCGGGCGTTATGTAGCGTTCGGCGTTTACTAAGGTTTGTTTACGCAACCAATCGGCCGGCACCTTTTCTTTATGAGTATGGGTAACTTCTAAATAA
>JBIIBV010000062.1:0-8386 GCA_044239195.1 Sphingobacteriaceae bacterium
GTGGAGACTCAAACTGTCAAAGTCACAAAACGCCCGCCCACAAGGCCTTTGCGCTGGCCCGCCGTTCTGCCGGGCCCGACTTTCTTAGCTATTCATCGGTTGGAGTATTCCCGAATGCGTGGGTACAAATGTTTAGTCGAAACCGCTCAAACCCGTTTTTATTAATACCTTGTTGGCTGTAGTATTTTTTATTTAAGCAGTCTAAAGCAACCGTTAGTTATAACAATATTCGGATTCAATACTCCATTTACTTTCGCTTCACTTGCGGTAAATTTTCCCTTTATATATGTTGAAGTATTTTCTTCCATAATAAATGTCCCCTTGTAAAATACTGTATCAGTAGGATAATTTCCGTATCCATAATCAAAGTCATATTGTCCTGAACTTGTGTTTAAATCCAAATTATATGTCTGTCCAATTATAATTTGCGTAGGCCATTCAAAATCTAAATAAAATTTAGGAGAATTCAAATCTTGAAAAGAATAGTGTCTTAAACCTTGGGCAAATACATCATCTACTTCTTTTCTTAGATTTGTTATATTCTTATCAACTCCATTTAGTTTCCAACAAACATATTCTGATTGTCCATCACAATTACAAGCAGAAGTAGTTTGCTTATTGTCATCATTTTTTGCACAACTTGAAAAAATTGCTAATACAAGTAATAATTTCAAATATTTCATAGATTTTTATTTACGTTAAGCTCTGCAATATTACAGCTAACTAATGTATACCCTCAACATACCTCCATCGAGTTTACCTTATAAATTTAGCCGAATTACTTCAGTAAACCAACCACCAAATAAAAAAGATTGAGACTCAAACTGTCAAAACTACGGCACAGCCGCACCTCACCACGGCGCAGTCGCATCTTACCACGGCGCAGTCGCACTTTACCAAGCCGCAGTAACACCTTACAATGGCGCAGCCACACTTCACCACGCCGCAGCCTTACCTAACCACGTCGCAGTAGCATATTACCACATCGCAGTAACACTTTACCACGCCGAAGTGGCACCTTAGCACGGCGCTTAAGCCTAACAGCATACCGCAGACGTGCAATCCCCTAGATCCTTCGATAAGCTCAGGATGACAAAAAGAAAAGGAAATAGCTAGGGCCCGGCAGAACGGCGGGCCAGCGTAAAGGATTGTGGGCAGAAGCATCGTTCTGCCTTGAGTTTTTGAATACTTTTTCATCAAGGAAAAAGTATGATAAATAAAGAGGTATGAGCAAAAGCCCAAAGAACATCAATTCAGTTTACTAGGAAATACTCAAAACCTCCAGCACTTTCCCTTGAAAAGAAACAGTATCCCCAACCTTCGCATTCTTTAAGGCTTGCCCAATAGGAGAGGCTAGCGATATGGCGTAATAAGGCTGTTCAGCTAGTGCCAATTTCCCAAAACCAATAGAAATAAAATACGTACCCTCATTCGTATAAATAAGGCTCCCGAGGCCTACCACACTATGCGCCACTAGCAAATCAAGCTGTAATAAATCCTGTTTGGCTAGTCGTGTTTTTTCAAGCTGCCGCCCATTGTTTTCCAATTCAATTTGCATCATGGCTCGGCCAGTTTCGTATTTATCTCCGGCGCTACTTTTACTCTCGTTATCCCTCGATTCTTTAGCAGAAGCAATGGCTTGTTCCGTTTCAGCTATATTTTGCTCTAGATGCTGGAGCAATTGTGCAACAAGTGCTGCTTTGATTACTAATGGGTCCATTTATAAACCTGTATTGCTTCTAAACAGTTTAATGGCAATGGCCAATAGAATAATGCCAAAGGCTTTACGCAATACATTGAGGCCGGCTTTGCCAAATAGTTTTTCGAGCCGGAGGGTATTTTTAAGTACAATGTATACAAAAATCATGTTGATGATGATACCCACAATGATGTTTTGGGTGGCGTATTCAGATTTTAGCGAAAGGAGCGTAGTCATGGTTCCGGCTCCGGCAATTAAGGGAAAGGCTAGGGGCACAATACTCACACTTTCGGGTACTTCTTCTTTAAAAAAACTAATGCCCAATACCATTTCCATGGCAATGATAAAAATAACCAAGGATCCGGCAATGGCGAAGGATTTTACATCTAAACCAATAACGTTTAATAAAGCTTCGCCCAAAAACAAAAAGGTAATCATGAGGCTAAGCGAAACCAAACTGGCTTTTTCCGATTGGATGTGGCCTGCTTTTTGGCGGAGTTGGATAACTATAGGAATGGCTCCTAAAATATCGATGATGGCAAACAAAATCATACTTACCGATAGTATTTCTTTGCTGTTGAAGTAGGTGTTCATGTGGTGTGGTGTTTGTACAAATATACGGTTCCTACCAAACAAAAAAGGCCCCGATGTAATCGGGGCCTTTTTAAACGAATGATTTTTAATTATTTTTTACCGGCAGCTTCTTTGCGCACCAAACTGTGGTGACGGCTATATAAGAAGTATACTAAAATACCAAGTAGCATCCATAAGGCAGCTACTTTTAAGGTAGTAGGGTCTAGGGCTACAATCATACCGCCACAAACTAAAATACCCAAGATAGGTACTAATGGTACCAATGGTGTTTTAAACGGACGGTCGATGTTTGGACTTTTAACACGTAAAATCCAGATACCGGCACTTACCAATACGAAGGCCAACAGGGTACCAAATGAGGTTAAATCGCCAGCTACACTTCCCGGTACAAATCCGGCAAATAAACCTACCAATATAAATAGGATAATGTTTGATTTGTATGGCGTGCTAAATTTAGGGTGTAATTCTGAAAATACTTTTGGTAATAATCCATCTTTACTCATGGTATAAAATACACGAGATTGACCCATTAACATTACTAATATTACAGATGAGAAACCAGCTAAGATGGCTACGGTTACGCCAGTGGCTAACCAGCTATACCCAGTCATGTAGGTAGAAATGGCATAAGCTACCGAAGCTTCTTTTCCTTTAGCAGGATCAGCAAATTCGCTCCAGTTGGTTACACCAGTTAATACATACGAGAATAGGATGTATAAAATGGTACAAATTACCAAGGATCCTAAAATACCAATAGGCATATCTTTCTTCGGATTTTTAGCTTCTTGTGCTGCGGTAGATACGGCATCGAAACCAATAAAGGCAAAGAACACAATGGCTGCACCGCCCAATACACCGCCCCAACCCCATTTAAAGAATCCTTCGTGACCTGGAGTTCCTTCTGGAATTAAATATGGCGTATGGTTTTCTGGTTTAATAAACTGCCAGCCTACAACAATGAAAATTAATACGATGGCTACTTTTACAAATACAATAATGCCGTTTAAACTAGCAGATTCTTTAGTTCCTTTAATCAACACCAGGGTGATTAATAAAAGGATAACTAGGGCAGGTAAGTTTACTACACCCGATACTCCGTTTAAGGATTCGAATGGAGAGTGCGTCCACTCGTAGGGTATGACGCCGCCTAAGAGTTTATTGAGGTATTCGCTCCATGCAATGGAAACGGTTGCTGCACCTAAGGCATATTCCATAATAAGGGCCCAGCCTATAATCCAGGCTACTACTTCGCCCATAGTGGTGTAGGCGTAGGTATAGGCACTTCCGGCAATAGGAATCATGGCGGCAAATTCTGCATAGCAAAGGCCTGCAAAAGCACAACCAATAGCAGCTACCACGAATGAAAGAGTTACGCCAGCTCCTGCTGCTTCGCCTGCTGCTGCAGCGGTTCTAACAAATAATCCGGCACCAATAATGGCACCAATACCCAATGCAATTAGGTTCCAACTGCCTAGGGTACGTTTTAGAGAGCCTTCACCGGTATTGTTGGCTTCGGCTAATAAAGTGGTTAATGATTTTGTAAATTTCATGTTTGTTTTGATTTATACGTATTCCAAACCTAATTAATTTATTTGAAAAACAGAAAAGGGATTTCTGTAAAGAAATCCCTTTTCTGAAGATTAGTAAGATTTAGCGTCTTAAAGTATCGCTCTTGTTGATTATGGTATCTATTTTGGTGTTACCCAAAGAATCTATCTCTTTAATTACTTTCATTTCTTTGCGTACTTCTACGGTAACATTTTGTTTTGCTACACTAGCAATGTAAGGGGCAATTACCAAAGAAACGATAGACATCAATTTAATTAAGATGTTCATAGATGGGCCAGAGGTATCTTTAAATGGATCCCCAACGGTATCTCCAGTTACAGAAGCTTTGTGGGCTTCCGATCCTTTGTACACCATTTCTCCATTAATTAGCACACCTTTTTCGAATGATTTTTTAGCATTATCCCAAGCACCACCAGCGTTCGATTGGAAAATTCCCATCAATACACCCGATACGGTTACACCGGCTAATAAACCACCCAATACTTCAGGACCGAAAATAAATCCAACAATAACAGGCGTAATTAATGCAATTGCACCCGGTAACATCATTTCACGTAGTGAAGCTTTTGTTGAGATAGCAACACATTTTTCGTATTCAGGTTTAGCTTTATATTCCATAATGCCTGGAATTTCACGGAACTGACGACGAACTTCTTGTACCATGTCCATAGCTGCTTTACCAACTGCTTGAATACATAATGCTGAGAAAATGAACGGAATCATACCACCAACAAATAAACCTGCTAAAACTGGAGCTTTGTAAATATCAATCGCATCAATTCCTGCTATACCTACGAAAGCTGCGAATAATGCTAATGAAGTTAAAGCCGCAGAAGCAATGGCGAATCCTTTACCGGTAGCAGCGGTGGTATTACCCACAGCGTCTAGATTATCGGTACGCTCACGCACTTCTGGAGGTAATTGACTCATTTCTGCAATACCACCGGCGTTATCTGCAATTGGACCGAAAGCATCAATGGCTAACTGCATAGCAGTTGTAGCCATCATACCGGCTGCAGCAATAGCCACACCATATAAACCTGCAAAGTAATAGGATCCCATAATACCTGCTGCTAGCGTTAAAATAGGAATAACGGTTGATTTCATACCCACTGACAAACCACCAATAATGTTAGTAGCGTGTCCGGTTGATGATTGTTGAATGATAGAGTTAACCGGTGCTTTACCCATTGCGGTGTAATACTCGGTAACAATACTCATGATGGCGCCTACTACGGTTCCTACTACAATGGCAAAAAATACATTCAGTTTGCTGAATTCGTAGCCACGTAACATTAAAGTTTCCGGTAGCATCCAATTTACAATAAAGTAAGAGGCAATAACGGTAATAATCATTGATGACCAGTTACCTAAGTTTAAGGCATCTTGTACATTTGACTGATCGTTTTTAATGCGTACAAAGCTAAAGCCGATAATAGAGAAGATGATACCCAAGCCACAAATTACCATTGGTAATAAAATTGGCGACATGCCTCCAAAATTATCAGTAACTACAATTTCTTGTCCTAAAACCATGGTAGCTAAGATGGTTGCTACGTACGAACCAAATAAATCGGCACCCATACCAGCAACATCACCTACGTTATCACCTACGTTATCGGCAATGGTAGCAGGGTTACGCACGTCGTCTTCAGGAATACCAGCTTCAACTTTACCAACTAAATCAGCACCAACGTCGGCAGCTTTGGTATAAATACCGCCACCAACACGGGCAAATAACGCAATTGATTCCGCTCCTAATGAGAAACCAGTTAATACCTCAATGGCTGTTTTTACTGTGTTCTCACCTAAATCAGCAAAAATTGCTAAGAAAGCGATGAATAATCCACCTAAACCCAATACGGCTAAACCAGCCACACCCAATCCCATTACGGTACCACCTGTAAACGATACTTTTAAGGCTTGTTTTAAACTGGTACGAGCGGCTTGCGTGGTACGCACGTTGGCTTTGGTAGCTACTTTCATGCCAATGTATCCGGCGGTAGCCGAAAATACAGCACCTATTATAAAGGCAATGGAAATGATCCAGCTTGAGTGGATTGCTTTGCCATTAATTTCGTGAATAGTTCCAGAATAGGCAAGTAGAGCGGCCGCAAATACTACGAAAATGCTCAATACTTTCCATTCTGCTTTTAAGAAGGCCATGGCTCCATCGGCAATGTAGCCGGCTAAGGTTTGCATGTTTTCGTCACCGGCATCTTGTTTGCTTACCCATGCCGATTTAATAAACATTACTAAAAGGCCAATAATTCCCATTGCAGGAATCGTGTAAATTAAATTTTGTTGTAAAAATTCCATGTATGTGTTTTGTGTGGTTTATATTAATGCGTTCAGCATACCGAACGACCGGCAAAAATAAGATGCTTTAGCCATTAATCAAATTTAATTCGGTTTCTTTCTGCATTTTTTATCATTTAAATCCGATTTTAAGGTTTTTTAAGAAATAAGATTGCTTGTTTTGGTATTTTTTGCTCATTTTAGATTTTTGAACCTTATAAATTAAAGCGATGCAAACACCTGTTGCGGCACAGTCCGAAATGAAAAGAGAATTAGGTCTTTTAGATTCTACCATGATTGTGGCGGGCTCTATGATAGGCTCCGGTATATTTTTAGTGAGTTCTGATATTGCTAAGAGCGTAGGTTCTCCCTTCTACATTTTATTAATTTGGTTGATAACCGGCGTTATCACCTTAATTGCAGCATTGAGTTATGGTGAATTAGCCGGTATGATGCCTAAAGCAGGCGGTCAATACGTGTATTTGCGTGAAGCCTATAATCCTATGGTGGGCTTTCTGTTTGGCTGGACCGTGTTTACCGTAATTCAAACTGGTGTAATTGCTGCCGTAGCCATTGCCTTTGCTACCTATGCTTCCGAATTAATCCCCTGGTTTTCTAAAACTAACATATTGCTTAAAATAGGTTTTTTTGAGTTTAACGCCACCCAATTTTTGGCGGTAGTATTGATTGCTTTTTTAACGTATGTAAACTTGCAAGGGGTTAAAAATGCCAAGGTGCTTCAAACGGTGTTTACTTTAGCCAAAATTTTAGCCTTGATAGGCCTTATTGTATTGGGTATTTATTTTGGCTTAAATAGTGAGGCTTTCTCTCAAAATATGGCTAATTTTTGGACGCCTTTTGTTACAACAGTACAACCAAACGGAACCATAAGTACCGAGATGTTGGGCGGAACGGTATTGTGGGCAGCAGTGGGTGCGGCCATGGTAGGTTCCTTATTTTCGTCAGACTCTTGGAATAATATTACCTACACTGCCGGAGAAATTAAAAATCCGCAACGTAATATTCCTTTAAGTTTATTTTTAGGAACCCTAATTGTTACCATTTTATACATTTTAGCTAATGTGGCCTATTTGATGATACTTCCAGTTGCTGGTGCCCCCGATGGGGTGGGCGTGTTTGAACGGGGTATTATGTTTGCTACCGAAAATAGAGTAGGTACGGCTGCCGCTTCTATGATTTTTGGTACGGCTGCTGCTACCATTATGGCTCTATTGATAATGGTATCAACCTTTGGTTGCAATAATGGAATGATTTTATCAGGTGCTCGTTTGTACCACACCATGGCACAAGATGGCGTTTTCTTTAAAAAAGCAGGAACCTTAAATAGTAAAGGAGTGCCGGCTTTTGCCTTATACATTCAAGCTGGGTGGGCTTCTTTATTGTGTTTATCGGGTACTTTCGGGCAATTGTTAGATTATTGTACCTTTTCTTCCTTACTGTTTTACGTAGTTACTATAATCGGCTTATTTATTTTACGCTATACCCGTCCGGATGCAGACCGCCCTTACAAGGCTTTTGGTTACCCTATTTTACCCGCGTTATACATTTTATTGGCTGGTGCTATTTGTGTGATTTTATTGATTGAAAAGCCAGGTACTTGCGGTTGGGGCTTGGCCATTGTATTACTAGGCTTGCCGGTATATTACATTTGGAAATGGGCCAATAGCCGTCAGAGCTAGAGTACCTCTGCTACTACGAAGGTGCTTCCGCCAATAAATACTAAATCGTTGGGTTTAGCATGGCTTAGGGCCTGCTGGTAGGCTTTGGCAACACTTGCATAGGCTTGGCCGTTCAATTGGTATTTCTGCGCCTCTTGGGCCAGTTCTTCGGTAGGTTTTCCTCGGGGAATATTGGGTTGACAGAAATAGTACGTAGCCTCTTTAGGTAAAAGCTCCAAAATTTTCGCTACATCTTTATCCTTTACCATTCCCCAAACCATATGAAGGTTTTGGTGTGGTGTATTGGCAATGTTTTTCAATACTTCTTTAATACCGTCTTCATTATGGCCGGTATCGCAAATAACTAAAGGCTCTTGTTGTAAGGTTTGCCAACGACCTTGCAAGCCGGTAAGGCTAGTTACTTGCTTGAGCGCAGTTTTTAGGTGCGCTTCACTAATCTTAAATCCTTGTTGTCTAAGTTCATCAACGGTAGTTAATACTCCCGCTAGGTTTTTAACCTGATAAGATCCCCTAAGATCGAGTACTA
>JBIIBV010000110.1:0-8268 GCA_044239195.1 Sphingobacteriaceae bacterium
GCAAAGTATCGGTGTTTAAAAATTTTGGCACTGCAATGTTGCGCTACCAGGATTTAGAGATTGAATTTGTAGGTGCTCGTAAAGAATCCTATCGCTCGGATTCTAGAAAACCCATTGTAGAAAATGGCACGTTGGAAGACGATCAACTACGCAGAGATTTTACCATTAACGCCTTAGCTATTAGCTTAAATGAAGCAAATTTTGGCGAACTATTAGATCCTTTTGGTGGCCTAGCCGATTTAGAACAAAAACTAATCCGTACTCCGCAAAATCCACTCGAAACTTTTTCCGATGACCCCTTGCGCATGATGCGGGCCATCCGCTTTGCTAGTCAGCTTAATTTTGCTATTGATGAAGCTGCCCTTACGGCTATAAAAACTCTCGTAGAGCGTATGCACATTGTATCGCAAGAGCGCATTACCGACGAGCTAAACAAAATCATCTTATCGCCTACCCCATCTATCGGCTTTAACTATTTATTTGATACTGGCTTATTACAATTAATATTTCCACAAATGGCAGCCCTACACGGGGTAGAAACCATCAACGGAAAATCGCATAAAGACAATTTTTACCATACCCTACAGGTATTAGATAATATTACTGAACATACTGCGGATCTTTGGTTACGCTGGGCAGCAATTTTACACGATATTGCCAAGCCACCTACCAAACGTTTCGATCCGAAACACGGATGGACCTTTCATGGCCACGAAGATAAAGGTGCCCGCATGGTACCCAAATTATTTGCCCAACTCAAATTGCCACAAAACGATAAGATGAAATTTGTACAAAAATTAGTGCAATTACACCTTAGACCTATTGTATTGGCACAAGAAAAGGTAACCGACTCGGCCGTAAGGCGTTTATTAGTTGATGCTGGAGAAGATATTGATGCCCTAATGTTGCTTTGCCATGCCGATGTAACCACAAAAAACGAATATAAACTCAAAAAATATCGTCAGAATTTTGAGCATGTGAAACTCAAATTAAAAGGTGTAGAAGAACGAGATTCGCTACGAAATTGGCAACCACCAGTAAGTGGCAGCGACATTATGGACACCTTTAATTTAAAAGAAGGAAAAGAGGTAGGTGTATTAAAAAATCAAATTAGGGAGGCTATTTTAGAAGGAGAAATACGAAACTCTAGAGATGAAGCATTAGTGTATATGCGGAAAAAGGGTGAAGAACTCGGTTTAGCAGTTGTAAAAGCTCTAACATAAGCAGACATAAAATTTTCCTTAATTCGCTACGTTATTATTAATTTTGAGTATTAATACGAATAACTAATGGCTATATACAGATTTAAGATTTCTTTTGAAGATTACGATGAGGTTGAACGAGAAATCGATATCAAATCAACTCAAACATTTGAGGATTTACATCGTGCCCTACACCGTAGTACGGGCTACCCTGCTGAAGTTTCTTCTTCTTTTTATGTAAGTAACGACTATTGGTACAAGGGGCAAGAAATTGCCTTTTTACCTTCAGAAAAAAAGATAGAGCAAGGTGTATCCTTCATGGACAAATCTAAACTAAGTAGCTTTATAGACGATCCGCATCAGAAATTTTATTATACCTACAATTTCGAACGTCCCTTTGATTTTCATGTGCAGTTGATAAAAATTATACTCGATGAAGAAAACGGAAAAGAATACCCCAATACCTTCCGCAGCATAGGCGAAGCCCCTAAAATTCCAGGATCAATTGTGGTTCCAGGGACTAGCGCTATTGCTTCTAGCAAAAGAATTGATTTTTTAGATGAATTGGAATTCGACCCGAGCCACCTGGAAGATGTAGACGAATTGGACTTAAACTTAGATACCGACATTTCAACTGCTGGAAGTGCTAGCATGGAGCAAGAAGAAACAGAGGCAGAGGAAGAAAATGAGTTTATGGATGATTTTTCAGACAACGAAAACTACGATAACGACGAGTATTAATCTTGAAAAAGCCCCTATTGGTATGTATTGTTGGGCCAACTGCTGTTGGAAAAACCAATGTTGCCATTACGCTAGCTCAACAATTTAGCACCGAAATAGTTTCGGCCGATAGTCGCCAATTTTTCAAGGAAATGAGCATTGGTACCGCCAAGCCATCGCCCGAAGAATTAGCCGCGGCTCCACATCATTTTATCAATTCACATAGCATTACACAGGCTTTTTCCGTTGGCGATTTTGAAAAAGAGGCAATTTCACTTCTAGAAAACCTATTTAAAAAACATTCCATAGCATTTTTAGTGGGTGGCTCGGGCCTGTACGTGCAAGCCATAACCCAAGGGTTTGATTCCTTACCCAAAGCTCCGCCCGAACTTAGAGCCGAGCTAAACAAACAGTTAACTGAAAAAGGTATTGAAAGTTTACAAAAGCGTTTAGAAGCCCTTGACCCGACGTACTATAATGAAGTAGATATCTATAACCCCCAACGGATAATACGAGCACTAGAGGTCTGTATTAGCACCGGCCAGCCTTTCTCAGCATATAGAACGCATGCAGCAAACGAACGCCCTTTTGAGGTGCTAACCATAGGCTTAAACACCGAACGATCTCAATTGTACGACCGGATTAATAAACGGGTGGATACGATGATGGAACAAGGCCAGCTAGATGAAGTGGAAACATTACTACCCTACCGCGAACTCAACGCCCTACAAACGGTAGGCTACCAAGAACTTTTTGATTATTTGGAGGGCAAAAAATCGCTAGAAAAAGCTGTAGAAGAAATTAAGCAAAATACCCGCCGTTTTGCAAAAAGGCAATTAACCTGGTTCCGAAAAAATACCGAAACCCATTGGTTTGAGCCCCAGCAAGTATCACAGATAAACGCTCTAATCAGCAAAAAGCTGAAAACTTAAGCTTGTGCCGTTGGGCCGCCAAAATTCATAGGGAATGATGGTGGCTCTTCATTAATTTTTATACGGCCATTTACGGCTTCAAATTTTTCTACATTATCTGCCAAGGCACTTAAAAAGCGTTTAGCATGCTCGGGTGTCAATACAATTCTCGACTTTACTTTAGCCTTTGGTATACCAGGCATCACCCGAATAAAATCTAATACAAACTCGGTATTAGAATGGGTAATGATGGCCAAATTAGAATATACGCCTTCAGCAATATCTTCGGTTAATTCAATATTTAATTGATGTTCGTTTTGCTCTTCCATGCCTTAAAAATAAAAAATTTAAATAGAAACCATAAAAAAAGCCTCCCCGAAAACGAGGAGGCTTTAATATTGTGAAGATGATTAAACTTCTTCGGTAACTTCTTCTTGTTTAGAAGCTAACAATTTGTCGTATTCTTCTTGAGAACCTACAATAATGCGCTCGTAGTCACGTAAGCCGGTACCTGAAGGAATCAAGTGACCTACAATTACGTTTTCTTTCAAGCCCAATAAACGGTCTACTTTTCCGCTGATAGCTGCCTCGTTTAATACTTTGGTAGTTTCCTGGAAAGATGCTGCCGAGAAGAACGATTTAGTACCTAAGGAAGCACGTGTAATACCTTGTAGGATAGAGCTAGAGGTAGCTGGAATTGCTTCGCGAACTTCAACCAATTTAGCATCTTGACGTTTTAAGCTAGAATTTTCTTCTCTTAATTTACGCAAGGTTACAATCTGACCAGGTTTTAGATTTTGTGAATCACCAGCTTCGGTTACTACACGCTTATCTAACATACTGTCGTTTTCTTCCATAAAGTCCCAACGATCTACCGCTTCGTTTTCTAAGAAACGAGTATCTCCTGGATCTTCAATCCACACTTTCTGCATCATTTGGTGAACGATGGTTTCAAAGTGTTTATCGTTGATTTTTACCCCTTGTAAACGGTAAACCTCTTGAATACCATTTACCAAGTATTCTTGAACCGCTGCAGGGCCTTTAATGGCTAATATATCCGCAGGAGAAATAGAACCATCAGACAATGGCATACCTGCTTTAACAAAGTCGTTATCTTGTACCAAGATGTGTTTAGACAATGGAACCAAGTATTTTTTCAATTGACCATCTTTCGATTCAATAGACATTTCTCGGTTACCACGTTTTACACCACCTAAGGTTACCACACCATCAATTTCGGTTACTACAGCCGGGTTAGATGGGTTACGTGCTTCAAATAATTCGGTTACACGTGGTAAACCACCGGTAATATCTCGAGTTTTTCCGGTTGAACGTGGAATTTTAACCAAGATTTGACCCGTTTTTACTTCCTCGCCTTCATCAATTGCAATGTGGGCACCTACCGGGATGTTGTATCCTTTTAATAGGTTTCCTTTTTTATCGGTTACTTGAATAGACGGATTTTTCGTTTTATCACGAGTATCAATAATCACTTTTTCACGGTGACCAGTTTGCTCATCCGATTCTTCACGGAAGGTAATACCTTCGATAATCGCATCGAATGCAATTTTACCAGCGAATTCTGAAATGATTACCGCATTGTATGGATCCCATGAACAAATACGATCGCCTTTTTTCAATTTAGCACCTTCTTTTACGAATAAATGCGCACCGTATGGTATATTATTACTTACGATAACTTTATTCGTACCTGGCTCTACAATACGGAATTCGCCTGAACGGCCCAATACTACCTCTACCTTACCTTCTTCAGTGTCTAAGGTTACAGTTCTAATGTTTTCAAATTCAATAACACCTTCAAACTTGGCGTTAATTTGAGATTCGGCCGCAATGTTAGAGGCTGTACCACCCACGTGGAAAGTACGTAAGGTTAACTGTGTACCCGGCTCACCAATAGACTGTGCAGCAATTACACCCACAGCTTCTCCCATTTGTACACGTTTACCAGTTGAAAGGTTACGTCCGTAGCAAAGGGCACAAACACCACGCTTGCTTTCGCAGGTTAATACCGAACGAATTTCGATACCTTCTAGTGGTGAATTTTCGATATTTTGAGCAATTTCTTCGGTAATATCTTGACCAGCAGAAACTAACAATTCGCCAGTTAATGGATCGCTTACATCGTGTAATGAGGTACGACCTAAAATACGATCGTATAAAGGTTCTACAATATCCTCATTATCTTTCAAAGCTGTAGTGTACATACCTCTTAAGGTTCCACAATCTACATCACCCACAATCATATCTTGGGCAACATCGTGTAAACGACGAGTTAAATAACCCGCATCCGCCGTTTTTAATGCTGTATCGGCCAAACCTTTACGGGCACCGTGGGTAGAGATAAAGTATTCTAATACCGATAAACCTTCTTTAAAGTTAGATAAAATTGGGTTTTCAATAATCTCACCACCTGAACCTGATTTTTGAGGTTTTGCCATCAAACCACGCATACCGCAAAGCTGACGAATCTGCTCTTTAGAACCACGTGCTCCAGAATCTAACATCATGTAAACCGAGTTAAATCCTTGGTTGTCGTTTGATAGTACATCCATCACGTTTGCCGTTAAACGGTTATTAATACGTGTCCAGATATCGATAATTTGGTTATAACGTTCGTTATTGGTAATGAATCCCATGTTATAGTTATTCATTACTTCTTCTACTTCTTTCGTGGCCTTATCAATAAGTTGTACTTTCTCGGCAGGAATGTTAATGTCTTGCAGGTTGAAAGATAAACCACCTTGGAATGCCATTTTGAAACCTAATTCTTTTATATCATCTAAGAATTGTGCTGCACGAGCCATTCCGGTATTTTTAACTACTTCACCAATGATATCACGTAGCGATTTTTTAGTTAATAGCTCATTGATGTAGCCTACTTCTGCCGGCACCATTTGGTTAAATAGTACTCGACCAACCGTAGTTTCAATTAATTTATTTACAATCGTTCCGTCTGCTTCTTTTACATTGGCTTTCACCTTAATAAATGCATGCAGATCTAATTGTTTCTCGTTGTAAGCAATAATAACCTCTTCGGCAGAGTAGAATGATAAACCTTGGCCTTTCACTACACGAGTTTCGTCTGTTTTACGACCTTTTGTAGTGTAATATAAGCCCAACACCATATCCTGTGAAGGAACGGTAATTGGCGTACCATTTGCCGGGTTTAAGATATTGTGTGAAGCCAACATCAACATTTGGGCTTCCAAAATTGCGGCATTACCTAAAGGTAAATGCACAGCCATCTGGTCACCATCAAAATCGGCGTTGAAAGCCGTACACACCAATGGGTGTAATTGAATGGCTTTACCTTCTACCAATTTTGGTTGAAACGCTTGAATACCTAGTCTGTGTAGTGTTGGAGCACGGTTTAATAATACCGGATGACCTTTTAATACGTTTTCTAAAATATCCCAAACAATTGGATCTTTACGATCGACAATCTTTTTGGCTGATTTTACCGTTTTAACCACACCTCTTTCGATCATCTTGCGAATAACGAATGGTTTGTATAGCTCGGCAGCCATATCTTTTGGTAAACCGCACTCGTGCAATTTCAAGTTCGGGCCTACAACAATTACGGAACGTGCAGAATAATCGACACGTTTACCTAGTAAGTTCTGACGGAAACGACCTTGTTTACCTTTTAAGATATCAGAAAGTGATTTTAACGCACGATTACCTTCGGTTTTAACGGCGTTTACTTTACGTGAATTATCAAATAAAGAGTCAACTGCCTCTTGTAACATACGTTTTTCGTTACGTAGAATTACTTCTGGCGCTTTAATCTCGATTAATCGTTTTAAACGATTGTTACGAATAATTACACGACGGTATAAATCATTTAAATCTGATGTTGCAAAACGACCACCCTCTAAAGGCACTAATGGACGTAATTCTGGTGGAATTACCGGAACGATTTTTACAATCATCCACTCCGGACGGTTTACAATATGGTCATTGGCACTACGGAACGATTCAACCACGTGTAAGCGTTTTAAGGCTTCATTTTTACGTTGTTGTGAGGTTTCGGTAGCTGCTTGGTGACGTAAGTCGTATGATAATTGATCTAGATCTAAACGGCTCAATAGGTCTACCAATGCTTCGGCACCCATTTTGGCCACAAATTTCTGTGGATCTTTATCGTCTAAATATTGGTTTTCTTTTGGTAGGGTATCCAAAATATCCAAGTATTCTTCTTCGCTTAAGAAATCCATTTTCAGAATTCCATCGGCTTCTTTAATACCTGGCTGAATAACTACATAACGCTCGTAGTAAATAATTAAATCGAGTTTTTTAGTAGGCAAGCCTAATAAATAACCAATTTTATTTGGCAACGAACGGAAATACCAGATGTGTGCTACAGGAACCACCAAGTTGATGTGTCCCATACGCTCACGACGTACTTTTTTCTCGGTTACTTCTACACCGCAACGGTCGCATACAATTCCTTTGTAACGGATACGTTTGTATTTCCCGCAATGGCATTCGAAATCTTTCACTGGACCAAAAATGCGTTCGCAGAACAAACCATCACGTTCCGGCTTATACGTACGGTAGTTAATGGTTTCTGGCTTTAACACTTCGCCGCTTGAACGCTCCAAAATTGACTCTGGAGAGGCCAAACTGATAGTAACTTGGGTGAAGTTACTTTTGATTTTATTATCTTTTTTGTAAGACATAGCTCTTTTTTGAGTTGAATGTTGTGGGTTATGAGTTGTAGGATGAGTTACACCCTACCACTCTAAACTTGCAACTTAATCTAATGTGATATCTAAACCTAAACCTCTTAATTCATGAACCAATACGTTGAATGATTCTGGAACCGATGGGGTTGGCAAAGGTTCACCTTTAACAATCGCTTCGTATGTTTTGGCACGGCCAATTACATCATCAGATTTCACGGTTAAGATCTCCTGTAAAATGTTTGCAGCACCAAATGCTTCTAAGGCCCAAACCTCCATCTCACCAAAACGCTGACCACCAAACTGGGCTTTACCACCCAATGGTTGTTGTGTAATTAATGAGTATGGTCCGATTGAACGGGCGTGCATCTTGTCGTCAACCATGTGGCCAAGTTTCAACATATAGATGATACCTACCGTAGTTGGCTGATCAAAACGATCGCCAGTTAAACCATTGTATAAATAGGTTCTTCCCGAAGTTGGTACACCCGCTTTGGCTACCCATTCTTCTACTTCTTCGTGGGTGGCACCATCAAAAATTGGAGTAGAGAATTTCATACCCAATTCTTTTCCGGCCCAGCCTAATACGGTTTCGTAGATTTGGCCCAAGTTCATACGTGAAGGTACACCCAATGGGTTTAACACAATATCAACTGGAGTTCCGTCTTCTAGGAATGGCATATCTTCATCGCGAACGATACGGGCAACAATACCTTTGTTACCGTGACG
>JBIIBV010000063.1:0-8203 GCA_044239195.1 Sphingobacteriaceae bacterium
GCGATCCTAAGAAAGGCTTAATTGTGCTAATTAAACCTAGCGACAAGTCTACTTACAGAAACCTAGTAGATATTTTAGATGAAATGAAAATCTCCGATGTGCAAACATATGCCATTGTAGATATCACAAGTCCAGAAATTGGATTGATGAAACGGGATGGTATTTACCAATAAATTGGTTGACCATAACGTTAAACATATAGTAGTATAGTCCTTTAATTGAAATAAAAGACAAGATGTCAAAATTAGATATTTTTAAACTAGAGTGGATCGATGTGGTATTCGCCGGCCGTAACAAAGCCTATGGCGCCTACGAGCTTCGTAAGGAAAACCCAAAAACAACTAGTAGAGCCCTATTAGTAGGTAGCCTGTTGTTCATTGCAGTGGTAACTCTTCCATTAATTATTAGGTTTATTGCCGGTATTATTCCAGATAATTCCGATCAGTTTAAACAAACCGAAGTGGTATTGGCAGCGCCACCTCCCATTGATAAAGATACACCTCCACCGCCCCCTGAACCACCCAAACCAAAGGTAGATCAGGTGCGTTTCCCGCCACCGGTTGTAGTACCTGCCGAAAAAGTGCGTGACGAAGAACCACCAACCGTAGAGGAATTGAAAAAAGCTGATCCAGGTCAGAAAACAATTGAAGGTGATCCGAATGCCGAAATTAAAATTGAGGAGCCTGCAGGAAACGCTGAGGTTACAGAAGATAACGGTATTAGAGATTTTGCTAGCGTTGAGGTTATGCCTGAATTCCCTGGCGGTCAATCAGGTTGGGGTAAATACTTGCAAAAAAACATGAAATATCCACCTATTGCTCGTGAAAACAACATTACCGGTCGTGTAATTGTGAGTTTCGTAGTAGAGAAAAACGGTGATTTATCAGATATTAAAGTATTAAGAGGAATTGGTGGTGGTTGCGATGAAGAAGCTGTACGAGTTTTGAGAACTGCACCATCTTGGAAACCTGGCATACAAAATGGCCGTTCGGTACGGGTTCAGTATACCATGCCAATTTTCTTCCAATTAGCACAATAGTTTTTCATGACTAATTATGCTGCTGATTCTAAACAGAAATCGCCTATTGGGCGATTTCTGTTTTTTTTAAAGCTCTTGATGTTTTCTTTTTATCTCATCTTGGGCTTGCTGGTAATTTTTTGGAAAGGCTTGCCCATAGATATTTCGCAAAACTATCGGATACTTTTTGGCGTTGTATTAATAGTATATTCCTTTTTTAGGTTTATCCGGATAAAACAAGAAAGCGTATAAGTATGAATACCAACCACATTTCCTGGGCATTGGGCTTGTTAGTTCTATCTTTTTTTGGAGCTTGCCAAAATAAAAGCACCGTACAGGATTATACTCATGGGCGTACAAGCCTAGTGGTAGATGAAAGTTTAGCTCCAATTATAGAAGATCAATTGCTCATTTTTCAAAGCGCTTATCCAGAAGTACAAGTAAGCACGCTGTACAAACCAGAAAACGAATTACTTAAATTTTTGCTTACCGATAGTATTCGGGTAGCTGTAATGGCCAGAACGCTAACTCCCCAAGAAGCTAATTTTTACGAGCAAAAACAAATTAAAATACGAGTAACCCGCTTTGCCATTGATGGCATTGCTTTAATTACCAGTATAAACAATGCAGATAGTTTAATAAGCGAAAACGATATCATAAATATCATGCAGGGTAAAGCAAGTGCCATTAAAAACTTGGTGTTCGATAACCCTAACTCAAGCACCGTACGTTACTTAAAAGAATTGGCAAAAGTAACTACCCTGCCTAGCAAAGGAATATATGCGCTGAAAAGTAACCCCGAGGTAATTACCTATGTAGCCACACATCCAGGTAGCATAGGGGTGGTGGGTGTAAACTGGTTAATACAACCCGATGCAAGTATTAGTGCTGCTGTAGAGCAATTAAAAGTGATGGGGGTATGCAAGGGCAATCGTAAAAATGATGCTACAAGTTACTTTAAACCCACGCAAAGCGATTTAGCTTTGGGAAATTACCCATTAATGCGTAATTTGTACCTTATTAATTGTGAGGGAGGCCCTGGACCAGGAACAGGTTTTACAAGCTTTGTTGCCGGCGAACGTGGTCAGCGCATTGTATTAAAGTCTGGCTTACTGCCCGATAGTATCCCGCCCAGAGAAGTGATTATTAGAAAGTAGAATAAAAAACAAAACGAACCATGGAAATGATGAAAAAAGTGCTAAAATCGACCCTATTGTTGATTTTTGTAGGTTCAGCCCTTTACGCCCAAACCTTAGGTGATGCTCAAAAAGCACTAGATGCTGAGCAATACCAAAATGCGAAATCGCAACTAAAAAGTTTAATAGCCCTTCAGCCAACTGTTGCCGAAAATTTTTTCTATTTAGGTCAAGTGTACCTAAAAACAGACTATGCAGATTCTGCCAAAGCGGTGTTTAACCAAGGCATTACCGTAAATCCGGCCTTCCCCCTAAACTACGTAGGTTTGGGTCAGGTCGACTTAGACGATAATCAAGAAGCCGCCGCCAAAGCTAATTTTGATAAAGCCATTGCTGTATCGGATAAAAAAGATGCCCGTGCCTACTTATTTATTGGCAAAGCCTATACCCATGCCAAAAAACCAAATTACTCGGAAGCTATTAATGCACTTAATACAGGCAAGCTTATTGTTGAAAAACAAAAAGGAGTAAATGGCTTTTTAGCCGATTTAAACCTTGCCTTTGGCGATGCTTACCGTGGCCAATTAAAAAATTCTGAAGCCTATAGTGCCTATCGTACCGCATTTGAATTAAATAGTAGCCTTATTCGTACCAAAGTAGAATTAGGTGTAATCAATAAAATGTCAAAAGCGTATCAAGAATCGGCCGATGAATTTAATGCCGTTTTGGCCATCAATGCCAATTATGGTCCTGCCTACCGCGAATTAGCCGAAACCTATTATTTATGGGCTAAAGATCAAGCTAAAGATTACGATGCTAAAATAAAGCAAGCCTTAGAGTATTATAAAAAATACTTAGAGCTAACTGATAAATCACTGGAATCACGCATGCGTTATGCCGATTTCTTGATTTTGGCAAAAGATTATAAATCAGTACAAGCAGAAGCGCAAGCAATGGCTCAAATGGACAAAGCTAATAAACGTATTTTGCGTTACTTAGCTTACGCTGCTTACGAAAACGGCGATTATACCGCAAGTATTCAAGCCATTAAAGACTTTATGGCTAAAGTAGAACCAAAACGTGTTATTGGTAGAGATTATAGCTACCTAGGACGTGCATTAATTAAATCTGGTCAAGAAGAAGAAGGTTTTCAGACTGTAAAGAAAGCCCTAGCTATTGACTCTAGTTTAGTGAGTGGTATGAGCGATTTAGGCAAAGAACTGTATACCTTAAAAAAGTATAGCAAAGCAGCCGAAGCCTATGAACTAGCCGTAAAAAATCCGCAACGTAACCTGTTAGATTATTTCTATTTAGGCTCATCGTACTACTTTGATTACGGTGCTAAAAAAACAGCCGGTTTAGAAGCAGATAAATCTTTATTGGTAAAAGCCGATTCTGCCTTTAGTTATTTAGCCCAACGCTCACCAAATACCTTTGCTGCATGGCAGTTCAGAGGCCGAATCAACCGTCAGTTCGATGATGCCAACGATAGTCAAGGCTTAGCCGTTCCTTTCTACGAAAAATATGTTGAGTTGGTAACCGTTACTAAACCTGAATTGGCAGCCAAAAATGGTACAGGGCTTATAGAGGCCTATATTTATTTGGGTTCGGTAGCTGCTCGTAAAGATAAAGACACCGAAAAAGCGAAAGAGTTTTTCAACAAGGTTCTGGCCATTGACCCGGCCAATGCCGTCGCCCTCGAAGTACTCAAAGCATTGGGTACAACAAAATAAAAAAATATCCCTTTTTTAAGCGCCTTAATCATCAGATTAAGGCGCTTTCTTGTTATATTTGCGCCACCAAACGCAATACATGGAAGCACAAAGTACCCCAGTTAATTATTTGCCTATAATTTTTCAGATGATTGTGGCAATGGGTTTCGTGGTAATGACCATGGTGGTTACCCATTTAGTAGGCCCGAAACGTAAAACAGCCGATAAATTAACCCCATTTGAATCAGGAATTGAGTCTGTAGGCAATGCCCGTCAACCCTTCTCTATCAAATACTTTTTGGTGGCTATTTTATTTGTACTTTTTGACGTGGAGGTGATTTTTATGTACCCCTGGGCAGTTAATTTTAGAGACTTGGGTTGGACAGGTTTAGTAGAGATGTTCATCTTTATGGGAACACTTTTGGCGGGATTTATTTACATCCTTAAAAAGGGTGCATTAGATTGGGAATAAAGCATATAACAGAAAATAATAACGGCATTATGAGCGAATTAACAATTGTTGAAGCTCCTCCCGGTATAGAGGGATCAGGATTTTTTGCAACGTCACTAGATAAGGTGGTGGGTTTAGCCCGTTCACACTCCTTGTGGCCTTTGCCATTTGCCACCTCTTGTTGTGGTATTGAGTTTATGGCTACCATGGGCTCTCACTATGATTTTGCTCGTTTTGGTTCCGAACGTCCAAGTTTTTCGCCACGCCAAGCCGATTTATTAATGGTAATGGGCACCATTGCCAAAAAAATGGGTCCGGTATTGCAGCAAGTTTATACTCAAATGGCCGAACCCCGCTGGGTAATTGCTGTAGGTGCCTGTGCATCTAGTGGTGGTATTTTCGATACCTATTCAGTTTTGCAGGGCATCGATGAAATTATTCCTGTTGATGTATACGTACCCGGTTGTCCCCCACGCCCCGAAGCCATAATCGATGGGTTTAATAAAATACAAGAGTTGGTGAAAAACGAGTCACTTCGTCGTCGCGAATCGCCAGAGTACCAAGCACTATTAGCCAAATACGGAATTCAATAATGGGCACGCTAAGTAACCAAGTAGTCATTCAAAAACTAACTGCACGTTTTGCCGATAAGATATCGGTTCCAACCGAGCCGTTTGGCCTATTAACATTTGAAACGAATACAGAAACTATTGCCGAAGTTTTACGCTTTTTAAAAGAAGATAAAGAACTTCAGTTTAATTATCTTACAGATATTACGGGCATCCACTATCCCGAGCAAGAATTAGCCATCGGGGTGATTTACCATTTGCATAGCTTACCGCACAATGTGCGTATACGCATTAAGGTATTTCTTTCGGCTGCAAATCCAAGTATTCCTACCGCTACTACGTTGTGGCAAGGAGCCAATTGGATGGAGCGTGAAACCTTTGATTTTTATGGAGTGCAGTTTGAAGGACACCCAGGTTTACGCCGCATTTTAAACGTA
Source organism: Sphingobacteriaceae bacterium (assembly GCA_044239195.1). Taxonomy (GTDB): domain Bacteria; phylum Bacteroidota; class Bacteroidia; order Sphingobacteriales; family Sphingobacteriaceae; genus JAIPAN01. The sequence continues at coordinate 5,324 of JBIIBV010000063.1, forward strand.
GATGACATGACCGTTTTCCCGATGCGTAAAGAATACCCATTAGAAGACCCGAACAGAGTAGATAAAAAAGACCTTTTCTTTGGAAGATAAGATGAACAACCATCCGGTATATACAGATAACGATCCACAAAAAGAGACCATCACCCTAAATCTTGGTCCTACCCACCCGGCTACGCATGGCGTTTTCCAAAACGTACTCGAGTTAGATGGCGAACGCATTGTAAGTGGCGTATCCACCATTGGCTACATTCACCGTGCGTTCGAAAAAATTGCCGAGCATCGTCCATTTTATCAAATTACCCCACTAACTGATCGCTTAAACTACTGCTCATCGCCCATTAATAACATGGGTTGGCACATGACAGTAGAAAAGTTGCTCAATATACAAACGCCTAAACGGGTAGATTACCTCCGTGTAATCATCATGGAGCTTTCTCGTATATCCGATCACTTAATTTGTAACGGAATTTTAGGTGTAGATACCGGTGCCTTTACCGGCTTCTTGTATTTAATGGAAGAGCGGGAGCATATTTACGAAATTTTTGAAGAAGTGTGCGGCGCCCGCTTAACCACTAATATTGGTCGTATAGGAGGCTTCGAACGTGATTTCAACGATATCGCTTTTGCTAAAATTCGTCAGTTTTTGGTGAAATTTCCACCTATATTAAAAGAGTTTGAAACCCTCTTTAACCGCAACCGTATTTTCATTGAACGTACTTCAGGTGTTGCAGAGGTAGATCCCGAAACAGCACTAAATTATAGTTGGAGCGGTCCAATTTTGCGTGCAACTGGTGTTGATTACGATGTACGTGTAAACGAACCCTACTCCTCGTACCAAGATTTCGATTTTGATATTCCGGTAGGAACCACCGGCGATGTATACGACCGTTATATAGTCCGCAACGAAGAAATGTGGCAAAGCTTGCGCATTATTGAGCAGGCTATGCAAAAACTAGAAAAAGAGCCAAAGGGCGTTTTTCATGCCGATGTTCCAGAATTTTATCTGCCGGCAAAAGAAAGTGTGTACAACAATATGGAAGCATTAATTTACCATTTCAAAATTGTAATGGGCGAAATTGATACCCCAAAAACAGAAGTTTACCACGCCGTTGAAGGCGGTAATGGAGAACTTGGTTTCTATTTAGTAAACGATGGTGGTCGTTCACCGTATCGCTTGCATTTCCGTAGACCAAGCTTTATCAATTACCAAATGTATGCCCCAATGAGCAGCGGTATGTTACTATCTGATGCCATTATTAACATGAGTAGTTTAAACGTTATTGCAGGAGAATTAGATGCTTAAAGTAACCGAAACTCAAGAAATCACCTTCTCAAAAGAATTACTTAAACAGTTCGATGAGATTCTTACCCACTATCCGGAAGGCAAGCATAAATCGGCCTTATTGCCTATTTTACACTTGGTACAAGCCGAATTTGGTTGGGTAAGTACCCCCGCTATGGATAAAGTGGCGGCCTATTTGCATATTTTACCCATTGAGGTATATGAAGTAACCACTTTTTACACCATGTTTTTCTTGCAGCCGCAAGGTAAATACGTATTAGAAGTGTGCCGAACCGGCCCCTGCACTTTAGTAGGAGCCGAAAAAATGATGCAACACATCGAGAAAAAATTAGGAGTAAAAGAAGGCGAAGTAACCAAAGATGGCTTGTTTAGCTGGAGAGGCGTAGAATGTTTAGCAGCATGCGGTATGGCCCCGGTGTTACAAATTGGTCCAGATTATACTTACTATGAACATCTAACCACAGAAAAAGTAGATGCATTGGTAGACGAACTAAAAAGCAAAAAGGCGTAATAAGATGGCTCGTAAACTATTATTAGAACATATTGATGTAGCCGGTATAAACACCTTGGAGGTGTACCGTAAACAAGGCGGTTACCGTGCTGTAGAAAAAGCCTTAAAGAAACTTTCGCCAGAAGATGTGGTGGAAGAGGTGAAAAAATCAGGACTTCGTGGTCGTGGTGGGGCAGGTTTCCCAACCGGCATGAAATGGAGTTTCTTGGCTAAGCCCGAAGGTAAAGCACGCTATTTGGTATGCAACGCCGACGAATCTGAGCCAGGTACTTTTAAAGACCGTTATTTAATGACCAATATTCCACACTTATTAATCGAAGGAATGATTGTGTCGAGCTATGCCTTGGGCGCCAATACCTCATACATTTATGTGCGTGGTGAAATGATGCCCCAAATTCGCATCTTGGAAAAAGCCATTGCCGAAGCCAAAGCAGCCGGATTTTTAGGTAAAAATATTTTAGGCTCTGGCTACGATTTAGAATTGTATGTTCAGCCTGGTGGTGGTGCCTACATCTGTGGCGAAGAAACCGCTTTAATTGAATCACTAGAAGGAAAACGTGGAAATCCACGTATTAAACCACCATTCCCGGCTATTTCGGGGGTTTGGGGTTGCCCAACGGTGGTAAACAACGTAGAATCTATTGCCGCTGTGGTTTCTATTATAAATGAAGGTTGCGATGAATATGCAAAAGTGGGTATTGGTCGCAGTACCGGAACCAAACTTATTTCGGCCTCCGGTAATTTAGCCAAACCGGGTGTATACGAAATAGAATTAGGCCTTTCGGTAGAAGAATTCATCTATTCAGAAGAATATTGTGGAGGTATGGCCAATGGCAAACGCTTAAAAGCGGTAGTTGCCGGTGGTTCATCGGTGCCTATTTTACCAGCCAACTTAATTTTAAAAACCACTAACGGCGAAAACCGCTTGATGAGTTACGAATCTTTAGCGGATGGCGGTTTTGCTACCGGCACCATGTTGGGTTCGGGCGGATTTATTGCTTTTGATGAAGACGCTTGTATTGTACGCAATACCTGGAATTATAGCCGTTTTTATCACCACGAAAGC
>JBIIBV010000015.1:0-30112 GCA_044239195.1 Sphingobacteriaceae bacterium
TCTTTATAAATCTCCGAGTCGGTACTATAATCAATGGCTAAACTACGTGCCACTGGTAAACCGCTTTGTGTACTCTTGTAAAAAGAAGAATAAATGTAAGGCAATAGGCGGTAGCGCTGTTCAATATCTTTGCGCATTACGGCTTCGGCCTCGGGGCCAAAACGCCAAGGCTCTCTCATGGGGGCATTAATTTCCGCATGGTTGCGGAAAATAGGCGTGTATACGCCTAAAGAATTCCAACGCATCATTAATTCTGCCGATGGGTTCCCAATAAAGCCACCAATATCTACCCCAGAATACGATACACCACTTAAGCCTAAACTATTTACCAAACGCTGGCCCAAAAGCATGTGTGCATCGCTCGAGGCATTATCACCAGTCCAAACGGCCGAATAACGCTGAATACCGGCATAGGCTGCCCGGGTGAGTACAAAAGCTCGGCGACCTAAAAGATCTTGGGTACCTTCATACGTAGCTCTCGACATTTGTAAGCCATAACCATTCCGTGCTTCACGCAAGGTCATTTGTTTTCCTTTGTCACCAAACTGTATTAAATCTGGGATGTTTTGCCCCCAAACTGCGGGCTCATTCATGTCGTTCCAAAAACCATCAATCCCTTTTTCAGTTAGTGCGCTGAACGATTTCCCCCACCAATTACGTACCTCTGGGCGGTAAAAATCGGGGAAGTGGCAAGGGCCTGGCCAAACCGAACCGGTGTAAAATTCGCCATTGGGGTAGGTAGCAAAATAACCCTTTTTCACGCCTTCTTCGTATTGTTTGTAGCCTTTTTCTACTTTAATTCCCGGATCTACAATCGTTACCACATGAAAACCCATGCCTTTTAATTGGTCGATGGTATTTTTAGGATTTGGGAAGTTTTTCGGGCTCCACGTAAAAATTTTATAGGCATCCATATAATCGATGTCTAAATAGATGGCATCGGCAGGTATTTTTTTATCGCGGAAGGTTTTGGCAATTTCCAAAACCTGCGTATCGGGTTTATAGCTCCAACGGCATTGTTGGTAGCCCAAACTCCAAAGTGGAGGCAAATTCATGCGTCCGGTTAACCAGGTATAATCTTCAATCAGTTTACTTACCGTGCTGGCCCCAAAGAAATAATAATTAAGTTCGCCGCCCTCTGCACCAAAATAGCTCATGCTATCATCAGTGGAGGCCCCAAAATTGAAGAAGCTTTTGTGCGTATTATCGAAAAAGATACCGTACGTAGCCTTACTGTGTAATCCGATGTAAAAAGGAATGGTTTTGTAAAGTGGATCGGTATTTAAGGCATAGGCTGGCACATCGCTGTTCCAGTTTACGTAGGTGCTCCCTCTGCGGTCTAAATTGCCTGTTTTTTCACCCAAGCCAATAAAACGTTCGTTGGGTAAAAGTTTGCGGTAACTGCTTACTTGGGTACCATTCCACGAAAGGCCAATGCGCTCGTCATCGCCACTTAAAAAGGCGCCAGTTTTACTGTTATAAAAAGAAAAACGAACCGGGTTTTTAGTAATGCGTACTTGAATGGAGTCGGTATTCACTAAAATTTCGGTGCTCGACTCAGTCAGTTTGTTAAAGCCGCCACTTGCAGTGCGGATAATGGCTTGGGAGCTATCGGGCTTAAAGGTTTGGTTTACAGCTCTTAAACGAATAATGGTAGGTTGATACACCGATAAAAAGACTTGTCCGTTTTCAGCTCTAATTAATAAACCCTGTGCCGTTTGCGTGGCACTTTGTAGTTTACCTAATTGGCTGCTTAGGGTGCCGGTTTGTGCCGAAAGGCTAAGGCTGCCCGCAAGGAATGCCATGCAAAGGCTTAAAAATTTATGTTTTAACATAGGTTGAAAAAATTATAGGATTAAGTTAAGCATTCGTGAATAATCTGTCCTAGATTTTTTTCTTTTTCTGTAATGCTTTGTAGTAATTGAAATTGATTCAAACTGCGAAGTAAATTTTGCTCGGGATAGGTGATGGGGTAATAGATGCTTCCTTGCAAATAATCACTTAAAAAGCGAAGCGCCTGCATGTAGAGTATAAATTTCCCTGCAAATAAGAGCTGGTTCTTTTCTTCTACAGTTAATATTTCCGCCATTTCAGAAAGGTAGCCACTCACAAGGGCTTTAAAATAGTCTTCCCGAATGGTGATTTTAGCTAAATCGGTTTCATTTTCATCGTAGGAGCAGAGGTAGGTGCGCATCATGTCGCCTAAATCCGAGAGAAAGTAACCGGGCATTAAGGTGTCTAAATCAATGACACAAATACCGTTAAAGCTATCTTTGTGCAAGAGTACATTGCTTATTTTGGTGTCGTGGTGTTGCACTCTAAGAGGCAAGGTTTTTTTTAGATTCTCAAAAATATCCACAATTTCTTGGTTTGCTAATGCCATGGCAATAGCTTCAGCTGCGGCTTCTTTTCGCTCCTTAGGAGCCTCGGTTAAAGCTTGCTCAAATTGCTGAAAGCGGAGTTCTAAATCGTGGAAAGCTGGAATGGTTTCTTTAAACTGGTCTAAAGGAATGCCATCCAAAAGCCTACTTAATTCCCCGAATTTTTTGGCTGCCTCGTAAGCTTGTTTGGGGTCGCTAAGGGAATCAAAAGCAATTCCGTCGCTAATAAAGGGGAAAATTCGCCAATACGAATCAGTTATTTTTGTAGTGTAGCACCCTTTTTTATTAAGTAAGGGGGCCAAAAAAAGATAATTCGCATCTTTTTCCCGTAAATAAGTTTGGCAGAGCCTAACATTTTGCTCAATGGCCTTGGGTTGGGTAAAAACCCGATGGTTAAGTTTTTGTACAATCCAGCTTTGCTGGTTTCCTGCAGCAATATAGGTTTCGTTAATATGTCCAGAGCCGGCCCGGGTGAGTAGCCAGCTTTCTGAAGGAATATCATAAAACTCCCAAAGACCTTCGGGAATTGCTATTTCCATAGATTTGAAGGGTACACACCGCTAGATACTAAGGCATCTATACTGGCTTGTACAATGGGTTTATCTTCTTTGTAAGTCACGCCAAACCATTTGCTGTCGGTTGGGAGCACTTTAAAGCTAGCTTTTCCTTCTTTTATTAATTTTTCGGCTACCAGTGGAATGAAAAATTCAGCCTTCGGATTTTCTTTATTGGCTAATGCAAATGCTACAAACATGGCTACTGAATCTTCAAATATTTTTGGGGTAAAGCCCCAGAAATTCATCGATACGGGCGTGTTGCTAGCTAGTGGGAATTCTACTCCGTTTTCCTCATACATTACGTCGCTGTTTTTGAAATATACTTGGGTGCGTTCATGAATATCGGTTAATAATCCAGCATCATTAACTTGGCAGACACCCCGAGATACCGAACCGTAATCGGATAAGGTTTTATTGATTTGGAAACCCATTAAAGAATAGGTTTCGTTGTTTACTTCGCTGGTTAAAAATTTAGCCATTTGCTCGTAGGAATCGCGGCTGTAAAAATCATCGGCATTGATGACACAAAAAGGCTCTTTTACGGCATCTTTAGCGGCTAAAACGGCATGTGCAGTACCCCATGGTTTGGCTCGTTCAATTTCTTCGCTCATGCCAAAAGGCTTTAAGTCGTACGTTTGGTACACATAATCGGTAGCAATTTTACCGGCTAATTTCGGTTCAAAAATCGCCTTAAAATTATCGGCAAACTCTTCTCTAATAATAAACACTACTTTCCCGAAACCGGCCTGAATAGCATCGTAAATAGAATAGTCGATAATCGTTTCTCCATTTGGGCCAAAGCCGTCAATCTGTTTCATGCTGCCATAACGGCTTGCCATGCCTGCAGCCAAAATTACTAGAGTGGGTTTCATTTATATAGGATTATTGAGTTCAAATTTTTATACTTGATACAAAATTAAGAATGTATCCCGAAGAATGGTACTGCTGTCTTAATTAATTTGAACAACCAAGTTAATCCATGGAAAGAAGAAAATTTATACGAGCAACCCTGGCGGCTGGTGCTGCAGCTACGGTACTTAACCCTACTGTATTGTTTGCGGCTAAACAGCCAAAAGTGCGTGTAGGGTTTATTGGCGTTGGCTTACGTGGCCGCGATCACCTGGAGTTATGCATGCAGCGTGACGATGTGGAGATTATTGCCATTGCCGATCCTGATACCAAAAGTGCTATCCCAGAAACGCAAGCCCTTATTGCAAAGTACGGGCGTAAAAAAGCAATAGAGTTTAGTAATGGCGATGAAGATTATCGAAATTTATTAAAACGAGAAGATATTGATGCCGTAATAATTGCCAGCCCTTGGGAATGGCACATTCCGCAGGCTATTGCTGCTGTAAAAGCAGGAAAAATACCTGCAGTGGAAGTGTGTGGCGCCAGCGATTTGCAAGAGTGCTGGGATATAGTAGATGCCGTTGAAGAAACAGGTATCCCACTTTTTGCGATGGAGAATGTATGTTATCGTCGAGATGTAATGGCGGTACTCAACATGGCTCGACAGGGACTTTTTGGGGAGCTATTACACTTGCAAGGAGGTTACCAGCACGATTTGCGTGAGGTGAAGTTTAACGATGGTAAACAACCCTACGGTGGCGGTGTAGAATTTGGAGAAAAAGGATTTTCGGAAGCAAAATGGCGCACCAATCATTCGGTAAAACGCAATGGGGAATTGTACCCTACGCATGGCTTAGGTCCGGTGGCTAGCATGATTAATGTAAATAGAGGCAATCGCTTAACAGCCTTGTCTTCGGTGGCTACCAAAGCCCGTGGTTTACATAAATATATTGTGGATCAGGCAGGTGCCGACCACCCAAATGCGAAGGTGAACTTTAAGCTGGGCGATATTGTAACTACTTCTATTCAAACTGCTAATGGTGAAACCATTGTGCTTTCGCACGATACAAACTCACCTCGTCCGTATTCCTTAAACTTTAGAGTTCAAGGTACCAATGGCCTTTGGATGGACGATATGAATTCCATTTATATTCAAGGAAAAAGCTCCAGAGCCCACGTTTGGGAAAAAGACGAGGCGTACATGAAGGCCTACGACCATGTGCTTTGGAAAAAATATGAAAATCAGGCAGATGGTGCCGGCCATGGGGGTATGGATTTCTTTGTGATTAATTCCTTCATCGAATCGATAAAACGGAAAGAGCCTTTTGCTATGGATGTATATGATTTGGCTACGTGGTATGCCATTACGCCTTTATCCGAATCGTCTATTGCCCAAGGAGGTTCCTTACAGCAAATACCCGATTTTACTCGTGGTAAATGGCTGAATCGCAAACCGATTTTTGCCTTAGATGAATTAGGCTATTAACAAAAAAGCCCCGAACATTTGTTCGGGGCTTTTTTTATTTAAGCGATCTAAAATCTTGTCCGGCTTTTATATCGAGCAAGGCTTCGTAAATTAAGCGAATCACGTTGTCTACATCTTCTTTGTGTACCATTTCTACGGTGGTGTGCATGTAGCGCAATGGCAAAGAAATTAAAGCCGAAACAACGCCTTCGTTGGAGTACGCAAAGGCATCGGTATCGGTGCCGGTAGAACGTGAAGAAGCTTGACGCTGGAAAGGAATTTTATTTTGTTCCGCCGCTTTAATCAACAATTTATTCAAATTGCTTTGTACCGCCGGGGCATAAGAAACCACAGGGCCTTTGCCACAAGCCAAATCGCCTTGAGTAATTTTACTAATCATAGGCGTTTGCGTATCGTGGGTAACATCGGTTACAATGGCCACGTTTGGTTTAATGCGGTGGGCAATCATTTCGGCGCCACGCAAGCCAATTTCTTCCTGAACAGAGTTTACAATGTATAAGCCAAAAGGCAATTTTATCTTGTTTTCTTTTAGTAAACGGGCCACTTCGGCAATCATAAAGCCGCCGGCACGGTTATCTAGCGCACGACCTACATAATAACGGTCGTTCAAAATCATAAACTCATCTTCGTAAGTAATTACGCAACCTACGTGAATGCCTAATTTTTCTACTTCTTCTTGGCTGGTGCAACCACAATCTAAAAAGATGTTTTTTAGGGTTGGTGCTTCTTCTTTTTCGCCACTGCGGGTATGAATGGCTGGCCATCCGAATACAGCCTTTACTAGGCCTTTATCGGTATGAATATTTACCCGTTTAGAAGGCGCAATTTGATGGTCGGAACCGCCATTGCGAATCACATAAATTAATCCGTCTTTGGTAATGTAGTTTACATACCATGAAATCTCATCGGCATGCGCTTCAATTACTACTTTATACTCGGCTTTTGGGTTGATAACGCCTACCGCGGTGCCGTAATTATCGACAAAATGCTCATCAATGTACGGTTTTAGATAGTCTAGCCATACTTTCTGGCCTTCCCATTCGTAGCCGGTAGGAGAGGCATTGTTGATGTATTTTTCAAAAAATTCTACTGATTTTTTAGTTACTACCGGTTGGTGTTTTACTTCTTTTTTTGCCATGTTGTTATAAATAGATTTCCATAATCACGAAATCGTGTCCGTCTTGATTGAATTTTCGTTCTGTTTCTGTAAAGCCAAATTTAGCATAAAATGCCGATGCATTGCAACGGGCATTGCACCACATGCGTTTGCAACCTTCATCTTTAGCAAATTGAATGATATGGGTCAATAGTAAGCTGCCATGGCCTTTTCCTTGCTCGGAGTTTAGGGTAGCAAATTTCCGAAATTGCATAGTATTCTCTGTAATAAAGGTAGAAACCACACTAATCAAGGCATTGTTATCGAATAAACCGAAGTGGATGCCCTCAAAATCGTTGACTAATTTTACCTCTTCTACACTCCAATCGGGGTACATGACTACTTGGCGTAGGGGCCAAGTAAGCTCGGGTGTTATTTGCTCTATGCTTGCCAATGGTTTATAAAGGAATATTACCGTGTTTTTTACGTGGATTGTTTACCACTTTGTTTTCGAGCATGGCAAAGGCCTTAATCAATTTGCTGCGTGTTTCTGATGGCGCAATTACTTCGTCAACAAAACCACGTTCGGCAGCTCGGTAAGGGTTTGCAAATAAATCGGAATATTCTTTTTCTTTTTCCAACCATTTCTCGGAAGGGTCGGCAGCAGCATTAATTTCTTTCTTGAAGATAATTTCTGCAGCTCCTTTGGCTCCCATTACGGCAATTTCGGCACTAGGCCAAGCGTAATTCATATCGGCACCAATGTGTTTGGAATTCATTACGCAATAGGCACCGCCATAAGCTTTGCGGGTAATTACGGTAATTTTGGGCACGGTGGCTTCGCAAAAGGCATACAATAATTTGGCGCCATTGGTAATAATGCCGTTCCACTCTTGGTCTGTACCCGGTAAAAAGCCCGGCACATCTTCTAAAACCAATAGCGGAATGTTGAAACTGTCGCAAAAACGCACAAAACGAGCACTTTTTACCGAAGCATGGTTGTCTAACACTCCAGCTAAAAACGCAGGCTGATTGGCTACAATGCCAATGCTTTTACCGGCCAATCGGGCAAAGCCCACCACAATATTTTCAGCGTATTCTTTATGTATTTCTAAGAAAGAACCTTCGTCGGCCAATTCGTTGATAATATCTCTTACATCGTAAGGCTGAGAAGCATTTTCGGGCATCAACTCATCTAAGCTAGGGCGACTTTCATCACTTGCTTCGTAAGGAATTGCCGGTGCCTGCTCTTCGCAATTTTGAGGCATGTAGCTCAATAATTTTTTAACGTGATTTATGGCATCGAGTTCATTTGTGCAGGCAAAATGAGTAACCCCCGATTTGCTGGCATGCGTAGCTGCACCGCCCAATTCTTCGGCGCTAACTTCTTCGTGTGTAACGGTTTTTACCACGTTGGGGCCGGTTACAAACATGTAGGAAGTATTTTCTACCATCAAAATAAAATCGGTAATAGCCGGAGAATATACCGCACCGCCGGCACAAGGGCCCATAATGGCCGATAGCTGTGGCACTACGCCCGAAGCTTGTGTATTTCGGTAAAATATGTCGGCATAGCCACCTAAGGAAACTACACCTTCTTGAATGCGGGCACCGCCCGAATCGTTTAAGCCAATTATGGGAGCTCCATTAGTCATAGCCATCTCCATTATTTTGCAAATTTTCTCCGATTGTGTTTCCGATAAAGAGCCACCAAACACGGTAAAATCTTGAGAATACACGTATACCAAGCGACCATTGATGGTGCCGTAACCGGTTACCACACCATCGCCAGCGAATTTTTCTTTTTCCATTCCAAAATCGGTGGAACGATGGCTTACAAACATGCCAATTTCTTCAAAAGAGCTTTCGTCTAGTAAAAAGTGTAGGCGTTCGCGGGCAGTAAGTTTGCCTTTTTTATGCTGACTTTCTAAACGGGCTTCTCCGCCGCCTAATTTGGCCAGCTCTCTTTTTTCGTGTAGGTGTTTTACTTTTTTGTCCAATTTCTATGGTTTTGAGTGTTTAAAAATACAAAATGTATAGCATCTATTTAACTTAGAATGTATCTTATCTTTTTAAATAATTAATGATCAATTCCGATAAATAATCGAGAAATTTGGCAAATAATTGTTTACAAACACCATGAAAAAACCACAACATACCTACGAGGAGCTTTTGCAAGGAAATAGAGATTGGGTAGCTAAACAATTGGCTATTGACCCTGATTTTTTCACAAATTTAGCAAAGGGTCAAAATCCCGATGTGTTGTGGATTGGTTGTTCTGATAGTCGTGTGCCAGCCAATGAGGTTACTAATTCTAAGCCAGGCGAAGTTTTTGTACACCGTAACATTGCCAATATGTGTGTGCACTCCGATATGAATATGTTGAGTGTGCTCGATTATGCGGTAAATGTGTTGAAAGTAAAACACGTAATTGTTGCCGGCCATTATAATTGTGGAGGTATTGCTGCTGCATTGAGTAGTCAACAATTTGGCTTAATTGATAATTGGTTGCGTCATATAAAAGATGTGTACCGTATGCACAGCGATGAATTGGACAACATTGAAAATGAAGCGGATAAAATTAACCGCTTGGTAGAATTCAACGTGGTTGAACAGGTTTATAATTTATGTAAAACTACCATTGTGCAAAATGCGTGGAAAAACCGTGCCGATTTAGAAGTACATGGCTGGGTAATTCAATTAGATAGTGGTTATGTAAAAGATTTAAACGTGTCGGTGAGTAATGCCGATAATTTAGGTAAGGTATTTTCCTTAAATAAATTAGATGAATAAAGGTATTTTTAGTGCATAAAAAAAGCCCTCCCGGAATACCTGGAGGGCTTTTTTGTTAATCTTCTGCTAAAAACGGATAGCGGTAATCTTTCGGTGGATCGAAGGTTTCTTTGATGGTTCGTGGAGAAACCCAACGCAACAAATTAATCATGGATCCGGCTTTATCGTTGGTGCCTGAACCTCTAGCACCTCCAAACGGTTGTTGGCCTACCACTGCTCCGGTACATTTATCGTTAAGGTAGAAGTTACCTGCTGCATTGCGTAGAGCAATGGTGGCTTGTTCCAGTACATAACGGTCTTGTGCCAATATCGCTCCAGTTAGGGCATAACTTGAGGTAGTATCAATTAAGGTTAATGTTTTTTCGAAATCGCTATCCTCGTATACAAAAAGAGTAAGTACTGGCCCGAAGAGTTCTTCGCACATGGTTACATATTTCGGATCTTTAGCTACAATAATGGTTGGCTCAATAAAATAACCTTTAGATTTATCGTAGTTGCCACCTGCAATAATTTCTACATTATTGTCTTTTTTGGCAGCATCAATGTAGGTAGCCAATTTATCGAACGATTTTTCATCGATTACGGCATTTACGAAATTGCTAAAATCTTCGGTTGGACCAACTTTTAGGGTAGCCAAATCGCGAACGAGTAGTTTTTTTAATTCAGGCCAAACAGATTTGGCTATGTATGCTCTCGATGCAGCCGAACACTTTTGACCTTGATACTCAAAAGCGCCACGAACAAGAGCCGTATTGGCTGCTTCTACATCGGCAGAGCCATGTACCAAAATAAAATCTTTACCACCAGTTTCGCCTACAATACGTGGGTAAGTTTTATACTGATGAATATTGTTTCCGATAGTTTTCCAGATATCTTGAAATACCGAGGTAGATCCAGTAAAGTGGATGCCTGCAAAATCGGGGTGTTTAAAAATAACATCGCCTGCATCAGGACCCGAAACGAATACCATATTGATAACACCATCGGGTAAACCTGCTTCACGGAAAATTTCCATTAATACGTTGGCCGAATAAATTTGGGTATTGGCCGGTTTCCACACCACCACATTGCCCATCATAGCTGCTGATGCAGGCAAATTGGCTGCAATAGCGGTAAAGTTGAATGGTGTTAAGGCAAATACAAAGCCTTCTAAGGGGCGTTGTTCCAATCTATTCCAGGTGCCTCTGGACGATACCGGAGGTTGTTGCTGGTAAATTTCTGCCATGTATTTTACGTTGAAACGTAAAAAGTCAATCAATTCGCAAGAAGCATCAATTTCTGCCTGAAAAGCATTTTTAGATTGTGCCAACATGGTAGCTGCATTCAATTTTGCACGGTATGGGCCTGCAATTAAATCGGCTGCTTTTAAGAAAATAGCAGCACGTTGCTCCCAAGCCAAGCGCTCCCAGCTAGCTTTGGCCGCTAAAGCTGCTTTAATAGCTGCTTCAACATGGCTTTTATCGCCTTGGCTGTACTGGCCTAAAATATGTTGATGGTCATGCGGAGGGCGCATAACCACTTTTTTATCAGTTCGTACTTCTTTTCCACCAATAAACATGGGTACGTCTACGGTGGTAGCACGGGCATCGGCCAATGCTTTTTTTAGTTGGGCACGTTCGGTACTGCCTGGCGCATAGGGCAAAATAGCCTCGTTTACCGGAGTAGGAACATTGAAAAATCCTTTTAGCATAATGTGGTTATTGATATACCCAAAGATATGATTTTGTAGTCTAATTTCGGTTCGATATCTAAAGCATTCGCAGGGTTTTTGTTTTGTAAATTGTAAATTAGCCTTTTATGCTACTGAAGCTTATCCGATTACTACTTTTTCCTATTTCCATCCTATATGGCTTGGGTGTAGCTTTGCGTAATCTATTTTTCGATTTAGGACTGTTCAAATCCACAAAATTTAATATTCCCGTTTTAATTATTGGAAATATTACCCTGGGTGGATCAGGCAAAAGCCCCATGACAGAATACCTCGTAAAACTTCTAAAAAACGACTATGCGATGGCCGTATTAAGTAGAGGCTATGGCAGAAAATCAACAGGTTTTAAATTAGTAGAAAAGAATAATACAGCTGCTGAAGTAGGCGATGAGCCTATGCAGTTTAAACAACATTTCCCTGAGCTTACGGTTGCCGTTTGTGAAGATAGGGTAGCCGGCATGCAAAAATTAGTGATCAACCACGACATCGTGGTGTTAGACGATGCTTATCAACACCGCTGGCTACAGCCAAGTTTGAGTATGTTGCTTTTAGAATATAGCTCCCTGCAGAAAGTAGATTTTTTACTCCCTACGGGTAATTTGAGAGAACCCCGTAGCGCCACAAAACGGGCCGATATACTAGTTGTTACCAAGGCTCCTCAGAACATTAGTGTACTAGAGAAGACGAAGCTGATAAAACAAATAGAGCCTCAGCCTAATCAGAAAGTATTCTTTTCGTATTTGCAGTATAGTAGTTTGCTAAATGTTGCCGATGGTAGTGCACGATTTTTAAATACGCTTCGTACCGATACACACGTATTTCTTTTAACGGGCATTGCCAATGCAAGCCCCTTGCTAGCCGAATTAGAACGCTACACTTCTCATATCATCCATCATCAATATCCAGATCATTATAATTTTAGTACGGCCGATATAGAAAAAATTAGCCAAGAATATCTGGATTGTGAAGCAGCCGATAAGCTGATTATTACTACCGAAAAGGATACACAACGCTTAAAAAACAGTACTTTTGCTGCCTCTTTAGCTCGTACTCTATTGTATGTATTGCCTGTAGAAACGGCTTTTGCTGAAGATGATAAAATTAAATTCGACCAATTAATAGTAAATCATGTCAGAGAATATAGCAAGCACAGCTGAGTTTTTGCAGAAAAAAATAGGCGATTTTAAGCCAGAAATTGGCATTGTACTCGGAACGGGTTTAGGTGCTTTGGTAAACGATATAGAAATTGCTTATCAATTCCCCTATTCCAATATCCCCGATTTTCCGATATCCACCTTGGAATTTCATTCTGGTAAACTCATATTTGGCACGCTTGCAGGTAAAAAAGTGGTAGCCATGCAAGGTCGCTTACATTATTACGAAGGCTACGACATGAAACGCATTACCTTTCCAATTCGGGTAATGAAATTATTGGGCATTGAGTATTTATTTGTTTCGAATGCCAGCGGTTCTTTAAATCCCGATTTTAAAAAGGGTAGTTTAATGGTTATAGCCGACCATATTAATAAACAACCCGATAACCCGCTAAGAGGCCGTAATGAAGATCATTTTGGTCCGAGATTCCCGGATATGAGCGAACCGTATCATCCGAAATTGAGAGCCATGGCCTTAGAAATTGCCCAGCAAAAAGGAATTACTTGCCACGAAGGGGTATACGTTTCGGTAGCCGGGCCTAATTTAGAAACCAAAGCAGAGTATAAGTACTTGCGTTTAATTGGTGGCGATGCCGTAGGCATGAGTACCGTACCCGAAGTAATTGTAGCCAACCACATGGGTTTGCCAGTTTTCGCTATTTCGGTATTAACCGATGAGGGTTTCCCAGAGAATTTACAGCCGGTATCTTTAGCAGAAATTATTCAAACTGCGGCTAAGGCCGAGCCTAATTTAACAGCAATACTCAAAGAAATGATCGCTCAGTTATGATCAAAATACGGATTCTTTTCATCTTTCTCTGTAGTTTTTCCGTGCTTGGTTTACGTGCGCAAACATTAAAAAATGCCATCGGTAAAAGCACGGGCGGTGCTCCACAAAAATCGGGAGCAAGCCTCAGTTTAGATTCGTTGCGGAAACGAGAAGAATCTAAAAAAGACAGTGTGGTGTTTACTGCTAAATACATTCGTTTTACCAATTTACGTATGCTCAACGATAGCTTGCGTACCGAACAATTAGACACCAGTTTGGTAAATTTTCAGCATTATAGTCCCACCGACAAACCCGATAAACCGGCTATTCATTTAGGTGGAGCAGGTTTGGCTGCACGTGATTTACTTTTTGAACCTGCTAAAACCATAGGCTTTCAAACCGGATTTCATTCGCTAGATAGATTTATGTTGCGTAGCGATTCGGTACGCTATTACATTGCCCGAGCACCCTATACCGAATTGTATTATGTAAGCGGAACAGATGTAGAGCAAACTTTCCGGGTAACCCACACCCAAAATATTAAACCAAATTGGAATATTGGCTTTAACTACAACCGCATTGGCGGAACCGGATTGTATAAAAATCAGGATGTAAGCCATTTAAATGCAGCCATTTTTACTTGGTACAGAGGCCCTAAAAACCATTACCAAGTATTAGCCCATGCTTTATTCAACAATGTTCATGCTGGTGAAAACGGTTCTCCGGTACGTGAAGATATTTTTGATACTCCTGCAGCTTTTTCTAGAGATGCCGAATTTGTGCGTTTAAGTGCCGAGGGTGCAAATAGGCCGCAACAAATTTGGAGAGAGAATACGTTGTTTGTAAAACAAATTTACGATTTGGGCAAAAAAGATAGTTTAAAAGCTGGAGGCTTACCCACCCAGCGTTTTGCCTATTCGTTTAGTTATAGCAAAAACAGGGTTAAGTTTTTTAGAAATGAAGCCGATGAGCTGAATGTATTTCCACATGTGTTACCAGAAATTATTACCACAACTAATGATACGACTGCGTTGAAACACTTTAGTCAAGAATTCAGCTATAGTTTCTACTTAAGAGGCCGATCGGTAAGTTTTTTGCGCAACGAGTTGCGTGTAACATTGGCGGCCCAGCACGATTCGTATAACTATACCCAAATGGGAGCGGAGCAAAAAAATCAGAATGTAACCCTAAAAGGAGGTTTGGGTTATCGCTTCAACGAGCGTTTACTACTCAGCGGGCAGCTTAACCAAATTATACAAGGTAGCCAAGCCGGCGATTATTTATACGATGCCCAATTGGCCATTTTATTGAGTAAAAAAGTAGGTAAAATTACGGCATCTGCCTATTTGCAAAACAAATCTCCGGAGCAGTTATACAACCAGGTGAATTACCAATACCACCAATGGTCTAACAATTTTAAGCGTACGGGTACCACCAATTTGGCTTTTAGGTATGAAAATACACCTTTGCGTTTTGCCGCACAAGCGTCTTTTTATAGCCTAACTGATTATTTATATTACCGAGAAACTGCTACCCCACGACTCATTGAACCGGTGCAAAATTCAGCGGCTATTCCATTACTTAAATTATCGGTTGGTAAACAAATTACGCTTGGTAAATTTAATTTAGAGCAATTGGTGGTCTATCAAAAAACAACATCCGAAGCCATTTTACAAACACCAACCTGGTATTCGAATACCAGTTTTTATTACGATTGTCGCATTTTTAAAGTATTGCATGCCAATATTGGCTTCGATGTGAAGTACCATACCGCCTTCGATAATCCGGGCTATGCACCTAATGTGAGTCAGTTTTATCAATTGCACAATCCTAATCAATATAAAACCTACCCGGTTGTAGATGTATTTATTAGAGCCAATTTGCGTAGAGCCAATTTATTCTTAAAAATAGATCATATGAGCCAAGGCTGGACAGCCGATGGCTATTATACCGTACAAAATTACCCCATGCAAGATAGAATGATGAAGTTTGGCTTGAGTTGGAAATTCTACAACTAGCATGTCAATCAAAATAGTATCTTAGCGACCTAAATATTATGAGCAAAGCAATCATTAAAACCGAAAAAGGCGATATGACCGTAGCGTTCTACGATCAAGACGCCCCAAACACTGTAGCCAATTTTTTAAAATTGGCCGAATCAGGATTTTATAACAATGTAACTTTTCACCGTGTAATTCCAAATTTTGTGGTTCAGGGTGGCGATCCAACAGGTACTGGTGCAGGTGGCCCAGGCTACAAAATTGACTGTGAGTTGGATGGCGAAAACCAGTACCACGATAGAGGGGTATTGTCTATGGCCCATGCAGGTAGAAATACCGGTGGTTCGCAGTTTTTTATCTGCCATAGCCGCGATAACACCGCCCACTTAGACCGCAACCATACCTGTTTTGGTAAGGTGGTTGAAGGTGTAGATGTGGTTGATGATATTCGCCAAGGCGATAAAATTTTAGGAATAGAGGTTATAGCAGAATAAATAGCGTATGAATTTAAGAGGAATAGTTGCCGTATCGGGTAAACCGGGCTTGTTTAAACTAATTGGTCAGAATAAAACAGGCTTTATATTAGAAAGCCTAGACGGGTTAAAAACCAAAGCCATTGTAAATATGGCCAATGCCAAATTAGCGTCTTTGGAAGATATCACCATTTTTGGTGAAGACGATGATTTGAAATTGATTGATATTTTTGAGCGCATGAAAAAAATTACGGCCATTCCGGATGCCAAAGCAGATGGACAGGCCCTGAAAACTTTTTTTAAAGAAGCCGCTCCAAAACACGACGACGAACGGGTGTACAGTTCGGATATCAAAAAAATTATCAATTGGTTTAGCATCATTAAAGGCTTACCCATTTTTAACGAAAAAGCACCCGAGCCGCTAGACCCAGAGGCTCCGGCGGTTAAAGAAGTAGCCAAAAAAGCAGAAGCCAAACCGGTAGAGGCTAAAAAGCCAAGCAAGGCGGTAGCTACTACCAAACGTACTTCGTCTAAAGCGAAATAGATTTCTACATCTTTGTGAAAAGCCCTCCCGAATTTCGGGAGGGCTTTTTTGGTTTATTGTTTTGCATCTAAATAATCTTGCTCGGTGAACGTGTATAGAAAATAATGCTTGGAGCTATAGGATGTCTTTTCTATAGCGGTTTCTATATAATTGGCCTCATTGTATAAATTTCGTGGCGAACTAAAGGGATAAAAGCGATTAGCACCACCCATTAGTGTGGGTTTATAATGTGCAATGGTATCTTTATGATCAAAAATCACAAGGATAGAATCTTGAAACGTAATTGTGCTTCCATAAGAACGTCCTTTTCCATTCTTTTGTCCCCAACCTCCATTCTCATTTATTTCCTTTTTTTCATGGGGAGCCAATTCAAAAGATGCATACTCATCTATGCTGCCTTGGAAGTAAGCCCTGCCAGAAATGCTATGCTCGGTGATATTTTCTGCGTAAGTTACCGAGCGATTAGTAGTTTCCGTTGAACAAGCAACAAGCAATACAGTAATAGCTATTAGCAAGAGTTGGGTTTTCATGTGGCTAGTAATAAAGTAGAAGTTTGTCTATATCCGTATCGGTTACGCCAACGGGTTTATGTTCTTTGAGCTGTTCACGTAGGCTTTGTAGCGTGAAAATTTTATGCAGCATATTATCTTCAATAGTGGCCAAGGTATACCCCTTTACATTGTCATCCGTAGTGCTTAATATTCCTTTTTCATTGTAATCGTCAATCAGGTTGATATAAATATTTGTGTATTTACTATCAACGGCTAATGTCCATTCTTGATATCCCCTATAATTTGGTGGGTCGATTACAACATTATAATCGTAATCTCCATAATTGGCTATGCCTCGGGTATTTTTATATTCTAGCTTGGTAAGCCACCATTCTACTCCGGTTGCCCAACTTTCTTGTAACCAATAACTAACCGTCCAATAGCTAAAAGCCAATAAATCCATTCGGTGTTGGTGGCTACTATGTGCGGTTTCGTGGCACGTTGTTGAGAATATTTCGTCAGAATCGTATTCTACGTTCCCATTATATCTGCGAATTTTAATGATGGGTAGTGGAACTAAGGTGTTTCCTGGAATTCCATCATCATCTTTAGCAATATATTTGAGCCGTGCTACGGGCAAGTATGGTCGCTTTAAGCCATCAATAAAGCCATAATGGTAGCGGTAGGCCCCTCTAAATACATGGCTTACAAAGCGGTCGTAACCATTCGCAATATCTAGATTCCAATTGGCTTTTTGTTTGGGGCCGTCAATCCAGGCGGTTAAACCAATGAGGTGTTCTTGTATGTGAAAATCTTCTTGGCTAAACCACAAGGAGTAATTGCAGGGGTTTTTAAAGGTATCCTCCATTTGGTAATTGCCCCAAAAATCGGTTCGGGCGTGGTGGGTAGTAAACCAACGGCGGGCACGCATATCTACGCCTTCTAGGCCAATGTATTGCTGCAAACGGGTATCCCACACTTGTATTTTACCACCCGGGTGGTAGCTTGCTTGCGGGCTATTGGCTTTAATAGCCACAATGGTATCCTGAAAATTGCCGGTTTGTTTATAAGCTTGGTTCAGCAACTGGTCTACAAAGGCTTCGCTAGTTTTGCTTTTGAGGCTGGTATCTTCCTCGGGGATATACAAAGCCGAGATAACCTCGTAAGGAATTTTAGGGTCAAATACATAATCGCTTTTTACGGCCGCATAGTGGTAAGTAATGGTTCCTTTAGGAAGGCTAGGATCGTGGTATCTATTTCCTCGTACGGCAATCTCATAATCGAGCGGGTAGGGGTAAACCGTCATACGCTTGTCGGTTTGCAATTGTTCGTATTGCGCCGAGTCGGCTGGTTTAAATTTTACGTAAAAATGGGAGGCCCGTACATCTACAGCCTTCAATAGGCTCAATCCTTGGCCTTCTAACCGGCTTATAGCCGATTTCATATTGGCCAAGGTGTAGGGATTGTTTAGTTTTTTACCCAAAATTAAGTCGCCTTCGCGGTAGGGCGTGGGCGCCGGTTCGGTACTACTCGTACGCAAGCTGCTTGGTGTAAGTTCAGTGTTGGGTGCTTGTGGTTCGTTTTTACTGCAAGCCAATACGGCCATGCAGCAGGCAAGAACAAGCCCTAGCGTGTAATTGTTTTTCATAGCATTGTTAATTTAACGGTTAAAAAAAATTCGCTATGTGCGGGTTTCGGCTCTGGGTAGGAAAGGGATTTACGCTATATCAAATGCACATATTGAGCATAAATATAAGATTTTAATTTAAAAGAAAAATAATTTCAATTAAATTTTATAGGTGGTGGTAAGGTTCGCCTCGGAGAATACTAAAGGCTCGGTAAAGCTGTTCTGTAAAAAACAGGCGCACCATTTGGTGCGAAAAGGTAAGTTTAGAAAGGGATAATTTAAGATTGGCCCGCTCGTATATACTGGCATGAAATCCGTAGGGGCCGCCAATTACAAAAACCACGTGTGCGGTACTTTGGTTCATCCATTTGTTTAGTTCTTTGCTAAACTGAACGGAATCTAGTTCTTTGCTGTTTTCATCGAGTAAAACCACAAAATCACTCGGGCTAATTTTTGCCAGAATAAGTTCGGCCTCTTTTTGTTTTTGTTGCTCAAAAGAGAGGTTTTTGCTGTTCTTTAAATCCGGAATTTCTAGGCGTTGGTACTTGCAATAATGCTGCAAGCGGTTTTCGTAGATACGAATGCCTTCTTGCAAATATGCTTCGGTAGTTTTACTGATGCAAAGAAGGCTAATTTTCATGGATAGGCGGTATAAAAAATGGCGGCACGCATGCGTGCCGCCATGTACGTTGAGAAATTAGGCTCTCATCATATTTAAGGCACCACCCGCTTTAAACCACTCAATTTGTTGAGCGTTGTAGGTATGGTTTACACTAATCTCCTCTTTAGAACCATCGTGGTGGTTTAATACCAAGGTTAATGGTTTTTCTGGAGCAAATGCTGTTAAGCCTACAATATCAATCTGATCGTCTTCTAGAATTTTATCGTAATCGGCGGTGTTGGCAAAAGTTAAGGCCAACATGCCTTGTTTTTTCAAATTGGTTTCGTGGATACGGGCAAACGATTTTACCAATACCGCACGTACACCTAAATGACGGGGCTCCATGGCCGCATGCTCACGAGAAGAGCCTTCGCCATAGTTTTCATCACCCACAACAATACTACCAATGCCAGCTGCTTTGTATGCACGTTGCGTAGCCGGAACTGGTCCGTATTCGCCGTTTAATTGGTTTTTAACGGTATCGGTTTTTTCGTTAAAATAGTTTACCGCCCCAATAAGCATGTTGTTCGAAATGTTATCCAAGTGGCCACGGAATTTCAACCAGGGGCCTGCCATCGAAATGTGGTCGGTAGTACATTTTCCTTTGGCTTTAATTAATAATTTAAGGCCGGTAAGGTCGCTACCTTCCCATGCTTTAAACGGATCTAGCAATTGCAAACGGTGCGAAGTTGGTGATACCAATACCTGTACGCCAGAGCCATCGGCAGCGGGGGCTTGGTAGCCTGCATCCTCTACGGCAAAGCCTTTGGTAGGCAATTCGTCGCCAACCGGTGGATCTAGTTTTACTTGTTCGCCTTTATTGTTGGTTAAGGTATCGGTTAGTGGGTTAAAGCCCAAGTTCCCCGAAATGGCAATAGCTGCCACCATTTCTGGCGATGCCACAAAGGCAAAGGTATTGGGGTTACCATCTGCACGTTTGGCAAAGTTGCGGTTAAACGAATGCACAATGGTGTTTTTCTCTGCTTTTTCGGCACCCACACGATCCCACATACCAATACATGGTCCGCAGGCATTGGTAAAAATGGTGGCGTTTAAATCGGTAAAGGTATCTATCAATCCATCGCGATCGGCGGTATACCGTACTTGCTCCGAACCCGGATTAATACCAAATTCTGCTTTGGTAGCTAGGCCTTTGGCAATGGCTTGTTTAGCAATAGAGGCTGCACGGCTTAAATCTTCGTAGGAAGAGTTGGTGCATGAACCAATTAAGCCCCATTCTACTTTTAATGGCCAGCCATTTTTCTCGGCTTCGGCTTTCATTTTAGAAACCGGTGTTGCCAAGTCTGGCGTAAATGGCCCGTTTAAGTGTGGTTCTAAGGTATTTAAATCGATCTCAATTACTTGATCGAAATAGGCTTCTGGATTGGCGTACACTTCCGCATCGGCGGTTAAATGTTGTTTAATGCCGTTAGCTAAATCCGCTACTTCGGCACGGCCTGTAGCACGTAAATAGCGCTCCATGCTTTCATCGTAACCAAAAGTAGACGTAGTGGCACCAATTTCGGCACCCATGTTGCAAATGGTTCCTTTGCCTGTACAGCTCATGCTGGTGGCGCCATCGCCAAAATATTCAACAATAGCACCGGTACCACCTTTTACGGTTAAAATACCGGCTACTTTTAAAATCACATCTTTAGGGGCTGTCCAACCGCTTAATTTGCCTGTTAGTTTTACGCCAATTAGTTTCGGGAATTTAAGCTCCCAAGCTAAGCCTGCCATTACATCACAGGCATCGGCACCGCCAACGCCAATGGCCACCATGCCTAAACCACCTGCATTTACGGTGTGAGAGTCGGTACCAATCATCATTCCACCTGGGAATGCATAATTTTCTAAAACTACTTGGTGAATAATGCCAGCACCTGGTTTCCAGAAACCAATACCGTATTTGTTTGATACAGATGATAAGAAATCGAAAACTTCTTTGCTCTCGGTACGAGCGTGTGGTAAATCCACATCGGCACCATCTTTAGCAGTAATTAAGTGATCGCAATGTACGGTAGAGGGTACAGCTACTTGTGGACGCCCGGCTTGCATAAATTGCAAAAGAGCCATTTGTGCGGTTGCATCTTGCATGGCCACACGGTCTGGGACAAAATCAACGTAATCGTGCCCACGTTGAAAGGCTTTATCGGTTTTTTCGTCCCACAAATGGGCGTATAATATTTTCTCGGTAAGTGTTAGGGGTTTACCAACAATCGTACGAGCAGCGTTTACTCGGCCCTCGAAGTTTTGGTAAACTTTTTTAATCATCTGGATATCAAATGCCATGTTTATTTCTTTTTTTAGTTCTAAAATAGACGTGCGCTAAGGTACAAAAAAACCTTTTTTCTTCCACCATCGGCACACGCTAATTGTTTTGGACATACAAAAAACTTTTTATCTTCGTTCTTTAGTCCAAAAACAAATAATATGAAAAAAGTAATAATTGCTCTATTTTTAGTTTGTATTTCCTTCAGTGGGTTATACGCTCAGCTGAGAGTACAAGGAAAAGTGAATGATGCTCAAGGCCAGCCAATGCCTGGCGTGAGTGTATCTGAAAAAGGTTCAGGTAAAGGTACGGCCACCAATGCTAATGGGGTTTTTAGCCTCGAAGTGAGTGGAAAATCGGCTATTATCCGATTTTTCATGTTGGGCTACCAAGCGCAAGAGTTGGGTGTACCCGAAGCCAGCAATGGACTTTATGAATTAACGATTAGCTTAAAAGAAAATACCACATCGCTATCCGAAGTGGTGGTGGTGGGCTCTCGTAGTTTACGTAGAAGCGCTACCGAAACGGCCGTGCCGATAGATATTATCGACATGAAAAGTGTGATTAAACAAACCGGTAAATTAGAATTAAACCGCTTGTTAGAATATGCGGCCCCTTCATTTAATGCCAACAAACAAACCGGTTCTGATGGTGCCGATCATATTGATCCGGCTACGATTCGTGGCTTAGGCCCCGATCAAACCTTGGTGTTAATTAATGGCAAACGTCGTCACCAATCTTCATTAATTAATTTATTTGGTACCCGTGGCCGTGGAAATACCGGTACCGATTTAAATGCCATTCCGGTTTCTACTATAGATCACGTAGAGATATTACGAGATGGTGCTTCGGCCCAATATGGTTCTGATGCTATTGCCGGTGTAGTAAATATTGTGTTAAAAAAGAACGTGAATGAGTTTACTGGTTTTGTGAATACCGGGGCTTATAGTTCGCCTAAATTCGGGGATAAAAAATTCGATGGCATAAGTTCACAATTTGGTGGAAATTATGGCATTCAAGTCGGTGAAAAGGGCTTCGTAAATTTCTCCATGAATTATTTAAATGCGCAAAAAACCAGAAGAGTGCCTACACCCAATCCGGCAACGCCAGATATTTACCGCCGTCAGTTTGGCGATGCCTCTGGTCGTGATTTTGGCACCTTTGTGAATGCATCTTTACCAGTGAGTAAAGAAACGGAGGTATATGCTTTTGGCGGATATAGTAATCGTTTTACCGATGCCTTTGCTTGGAGCCGTTTTGCAGGTGCTCCTAATAATGTGGATGCCATTTATCCTAACGGATTCGATCCGCATATTCAATCGCAGATTGATGATAAATCCATTTCAACAGGTATTCGTACCAAGTCAAATGGGTGGGATATAGATTTCAATAATACCTTTGGCAGCAACCGCATGCACTATTTTGTAGATGGCACCAACAATGCAAGTTTAGGTGTAAAAACCCCAACTTTTTTTGATGCAGGTGGTTTTCAGTTCACTCAAAATACTACGGGATTAAATTTTAGCAAGCCATTTGATAAGGTCGCTTCGGGTTTAAACGTAGCTTTTGGAACAGAGTACCGCATAGATCGTTATGAGATTTTTGCCGGCGAAGAGGGTTCGTATACAGACTATACTCCAGTTGGTAATACTCCAGGAGGTTCGCAGGGTTTTCCGGGTTTCCAACCCCGTAATGAAGTAAACGTGAGTCGCAGTAATTTAGCAGCGTATACCGATGTGGAATTGGACGTAACTAAAAAGTATTTGGTTACTGCCGCAGTGCGTTTTGAGAATTATTCAGATTTTGGCAGTACGCTCAATGGTAAATTGGCCATGCGTTATAAATTTTCTAACGCCTTTAACCTACGTGGATCGGTAAGCACGGGTTTCCGTGCACCATCTTTACAGCAAACCTATTTCAATACCACTTTTACCAATTTTGTGGCCGGTCAGCCTAAAGAGGTATTGTTGGCGGGAAATTTAAGTAGCCTTACCCGTACCTTGGGGATTCCTAAATTGACCGAAGAAAATGCGGTAAATAGTAGCCTAGGTTTTACCTTGAAACCGCTTAATAATTTGACTTTAACAGTAGATGCCTATCAAATTGATGTGAAAAACCGTATTGTTTTGACGGGTTATTTTACGGATAGTGATCCTGTTATTGGTTTAGATTTACAGAATTTGGGTGTAACGCAAGCACAATTTTTTACCAATGCCATTGATAGCCGAAACCGTGGAATAGATATCAACCTAACTCATGATGCCACTTTAGGTACCGGAAGATTGGTAACTACCTTTGCTGCCAATTTTAGTGAAATGGATATCCAGAAAATTAAAACCAATACCAAGTTGGCCGGTAAAGAAGCTATTTATTTCGGCCCTAGAGAACAAGCTTTCGTAAAAGCCTCTGCACCGCCGAGCAAAATGAACCTAAGTTTCGATTATTCGAATAAGAAATTTACCGGTTCTGTGCGTTTGGTACGCTTTGGAGAGATTAAGCTTATTGGTTATGATGACGTAGCTCAGTTTTATACGCCTAAAATCACCACAGATGTTTCTTTAGGCTATAAATTGAGTAAAAGCTTGAGCCTGAATTTAGGCGCAGATAATTTATTAGATGTATATCCGGATAGACAAAACCAAAGTGCTACCGAAGCCGGTGGTTCTTGGGATTCGGTACAAATGAATTATAACGGACGTCGTTTCTTTGCCCGTTTAGGCATGACTTTCTAAGCAATTCCTATCAACATACAGAAGGCTACCAGGTGCAAAACCGGTAGCCTTTTTTTGTCCAGTATTCCAAAGCACGAGGTAAGGAATATTCTAATCGTTCTTGCGCTTTTAAACTATCGTGAAATACCACAATAGCACCATTATCGGCAGCGTTTATCACTCTTTTTAAACACGTTTCTGGTTTTAATTTTGGGTGATAATCGTGACTTAAGATATCCCACATGATAATTTTCAGTGTTGGGTTATATGCCCGTAATTGTTTTATTTGTGCGTTCGTAATTCTGCCATAAGGTGGCCTAAACAAATTAGAAGGCACTACTTGTTCACATTGTTTAAATTCCTCTAAATAGGTTTTGCTACCTGTTTTCCAACCATTTACGTGGTGATACGTATGGTTGCCCACGGCATGTCCATCTGCTAGAATCTGTTCAAAAACTTTAGGATGTTTACGCACATTATCGCCAATGCAAAAAAATGTGGCTTTAGCTTCGAATTTTTTTAAGGTTTTTAAAACAAAAGGTGTAACAATAGGTATAGGCCCGTCGTCAAAGGTGAGGTAAATGCATTTATCCGTACGGCTTTCGTGCCAAGTTAAACTTGGGTATAGATAGGAAAGCCAAAAAGGAGTTTTTACCGGATACATTCTTTGTTCAATTTGCGTACGAAGATAAAAGATGTATTGATAATTTTTAGAAGCACACAGTATGAATTTAAAATCTAGTTCCTTGTTGTTGGTTTTTATGCTAGTCTGCGGACTTTGCAGGGGCCAAGCTCAAGAGAAAATTACCTTAGAGGAAGCAATAAATTTGGCGCTTACCAATAATATACAACTAAAACAAGCTAAGTTAAATGTAGCCTTAACGGCAGAAGAATACAAACAATCTAAGTGGGCCCTCACGCCAAGCTTAAATGCGAATAGTAATTTGAATTATAGCTTAGGCCGTAGTTTCGATCAACTTTCTGGTCAGGCATTCGATCAGAGTGTTACTTCGGGTAACGGAAGTTTAAGTTCATCGGTGGTATTATTTCAGGGCTTTCAGCGCATCAACCAAATTTCGCAAAACAAATATGTATTAGCGGCCGATAAAAGTAACGCCGAAAAAGCCAAAAACGATTTAATATTGAACGTTGTAAGTACGTATTTACAAGTATTAAATACCCAAGATTTGGTAGAAACTGCCAAGCAGCAAGTAACCTTTGCCCGTATGCAATTAGATCGCGAACAAAAGTTATTTGATGTGGGTAACAAAACCCTTGCCGATTTATCGCAAGCAAAAGCCCAATTTGCCACTGCCGATTTAAACTTAACCAATGCCCAAAACCAATCGGATTTGGCTTTCTTAAATTTAGCGCAACTCTTAGAGCGTGATCCGGGTAGCCCATTTGAGATAGAAAAACCACTAGTAGATGCCCTTAAAGCATCTGAAAATACCTACGAAGCCAATGCGGTTTACCAAACTGCTTTGGTAACTTTTCCGGATATTAAATTAGCTGAATACCGAACCTTAGCTGCTAAAAAAGGAGTTTCGGTAGCTAGAGGTGGATTTTCTCCACGTATCAGTTTCGGAGGTAATTTAAGTACGGGTTATTCTAGCGGAAGAATCCAGTTAATATCTGGCAGTAATCCTCCTGCATTTGAAAAGATACCTTTAAACGACCAACTAAGCAGCAATTATAGCCGAGGTGTGGGTATGAGCTTAAACATTCCTCTTTGGAATGGTAACCAAGCTCGTAGTGTGGTCAATAGAGCTAAAATCTCGTATCAAAATGCTACCCTTTCTGAGCAATTGGCTAAAAACAATTTAAATAAAGTAATTAACCAGGCTTTGTATGATTTAAAAGCTGCTCAAAAGCGTTTCGAATCTACTCAGAGCGCCTATAATTCATCAAAAGAAGCGTTTAATGTAGTAGAGCAACGCTATACTGTGGGCTTGGTAAATACCTTAGATTATTACCAAACTCAAGTAAATTTAAACAAAGCAGCTTTTGATGTCATTCAGGCTAAATATGACTTATTATTTAAAACCAAGGTGATAGATTTCTACTTAGGTAAACCCATTAATTTTTAATAACACCAACATCCATACAACATGGCACAGAAAAAAAACACGTTAAAATATGTATTGATAGGCCTTGGGGTCTTATTGGTAATTGCCGTAGCCGGAAATAAATTAGGCTTTTTTGGTAAAGGCGATGTAACCGAAGTAGCGGTAGACAAAGCAGAAGATCGTATCATTACCGAAACTGTTTCGGCTAGTGGTAAAGTACAACCAGAAATTGAGGTTAAATTAAGCTCCGAAGTATCGGGAGAGATAGTTGAATTATTGGTGAAAGAAGGCGATGTGGTAAAGAAAGGCCAATTGCTTTGTAAAGTGCGCCCAGATATTTTAAAATCGGGCTATGATCGTGCAGTAGCATCATTAAACAGCCAAAAAGCAAGTTTAGCCTCAGTAAAACAACAATTAAAACAAGCCGAAGCTAATTTTAAAAACACCGAAGCTCGTTTTAAACGCAATCAAGAATTGTTTCAGAAAAAAGTAATTTCTGCATCGGAGTTTGATGCAGCCAATGCCGAGTACGAAAGTGCACGTGCTAACTTAGAATCGGCCCGTCAAAATGTAGTAGGCTCGGGTTATGGTGTGCAACAATCATCAGCCATTGTAAAAGAAGCTGGTGATAACTTGGCTAGAACAACAATTTATGCTCCGGTTGATGGCGTAGTATCTAAACTATCGGTAGAGCCGGGCGAACGTGTAGTAGGAACCGCACAAATGGCTGGTACCGAAATTATGCGTATTTCTAACCTAACCTCTATGGAAGTTAGTGTAGATGTAAACGAAAGCGATATCAACCGAGTAAGCCTAAACGATCAGGCTGATATTGAAGTAGATGCCTTTCAAGGTCAAAAATTTAAAGGGGTAGTAACCGAAATTGCCAGTTCTGCCAATGTATTGGGTGGAAGTGCCGATCAGGTAACCAATTTTACTGTAAAGGTACGTATCCTACCCGAATCCTATGCTAGCCTAGCTGCCGGCAATCAAAAAGCATCTCCATTTCGTCCAGGTTTATCTGCAACAGTTGACATTAAAACCAATGAAGTAAAAGGACTAACTGTTCCTATTCAATCGGTAACTACTCGTGAAGAGGATAAGAAAAAAGCGAACGCCGAAAGCAGCAGTACTAGCGATACGGAAGATAAAAAAGCAACGTTTGATGCACCAATTAAAGAATATGTATTTGTTTACAAAGATGGTAAGGTAAAACAAGTAGAAGTGAAAACCGGTATTCAAGATGATACCTACATTCAAGTATTGAGTGGATTAAAAGCAGGCGAAGAAATTGTTTCTCGTCCGTTTACAGCCATTTCTAAAACGTTAAAAGATAAAATGACCGTTAAAAAAGTAGACAAAGAAAAACTACTTACCGGTACTAAGAAAGAGTAATTTTTAAAAATTACGTAACTTGTCCCCCTTTACAGAGCATATCTCTTAAAGGGGGATTTTTATTTATACAGATACATGAAACCTAAAATTGCAGTCGTAGGCGGAGGAAGTTGGGCAACAGCCATTATTAAAATGCTGTCTGATAACACGATGCCAAAAGAAATTTTTTGGTGGATGCGTTGTGCAGAGTCTGTGGCACATGTACAAAAGTATAAGCACAACCCACGCTATTTAAGTTCGGTAGCTATTCAACTGCCCGAAGAACATATTAGCACCAATTTAAAATCAACCATCGCTAAAGCCGATTTTATTTTGCTTTGTGTACCTGCTGCCTTTTTAAAAGAGGCTTTAAGCGATATCACTCCTGAAGATTTTAAAGGCAAGAAAGTAATTTCGGCCATTAAAGGCATTGTGCCCGATGAGAATCAGATTATCGGAGAGTTTTTAAACCAACACTATCATGTGCATTTGCAAGATATTTTGGTCATTAGTGGCCCATGCCATGCCGAAGAGGTGGCTCTAGAAAAGTTATCCTACCTTACCATTGCGTCTCCTGATATCACATTAGCGGAACAATTTGCGGCTATGTTGGCTACACGTTCTATTAAAACCAATGTATCGGAAGATATTTATGGTACCGAGTACGCTGCCGTATTAAAAAATATTTATGCAGTAGCCAGTGGTATTTGCCATGGTTTGGGTTACGGAGATAATTTTCAAGCGGTATTAATTGCCAATGCTATTCGAGAAATTAGCCGCTTTGTAGATGTGGTACATCCCATCAATCGCGATATAAACGAATCGGCTTATTTAGGCGATTTACTAGTAACAGCATATTCGCAATTTAGCCGTAACCGTACTTTTGGCACCATGATAGGGAAGGGCTATACCGTAAAATCGGCCCAATTAGAAATGAATATGATTGCCGAAGGCTATTATGCCGTAAGCTGTCTGCACCAAATTAATAAGCAATACAAGGTAAATATGCCTATTTGCCGAGCAGTGTATGCTATTTTATATGAAGGGCATTCTGCTTTTTTAGAAATGCGTTTACTTACCGAAGAATTAACTTAAACACATGAAATATCTTTTCACCCTATTCTTTTTTGCCGCAACTTTATCGCTACAAGCACAAGAAAAAAAGTCTAACACCAAGCCCATAATTGTAGAGGCCTCTTGTGGCGAATGTAATTTTGGATTAAAAGGGAAAAGCTGCGATTTAGCAGTACGTATTAATGGAAAGGCCTATTTTGTAGATGGTACCTCGATTGATGAACATGGTGATGCCCATGCAAAGGATGGGTTTTGCCAAGCTATTCGCAAAGCAGAGGTAATCGGTAAGGTGGTAAAAGGTAGATTTAAAGCCACTAATTTTAAATTACTACCCAAGTAAGCATAAAAAAAATCCCCTCGAATTTCGAGGGGATTTTTAATTAGCGTCTTTTTCTGCTGGAGCGTTCTTCTCGGGTTTTGCCAGAGAAGTCGCGGAAACCGCCACCGCCACCGCCTTCGCGATTGCCGCCACCGTAGCTGCTGCCTCCCTCACGTCTTCCACCGCCACCATAGCCGCTTCCGCCTTCACGTCTTCCGCTACCACCGCTGTTTCCACGATAGCCACCGCTGTTTCCGCGGTAACCGCCGCCGCCATCACGTTTGCCGCCATAGCCGCCACCGCCACGAGGACGATTGCCACCACCACCGCCACCTTCAAGGCCACGGTCGCCGGCTAGCTCAACACGAACAGGACGACCTTGGAATTCGATGTTTTTACTAAATTCTTGTTGTACTTTATCGGCAAATTCATTCTCCACTTCAAAGAAGGTATATACACCCTTCAAATCAATTTTACCAATGGTTTTGCCACTAATTTTAGCTTGGTTGCAAATAAATCCGAGCATATCGCCACGGCTAAAATCATCTACCGAACCTAAGTTGATAAACAATCGAGTGAAATCACTCTTAAATCCGGTTCTGCCAAATTTATCGCCACGTTCGCCTCTACCACTATCTTCTGCTGAAGCATTTAAATCTGGAGCGTTTTTATAGTAATCTAAGAAACGATTGAACTCTAAAGAAGCAAAGCGTTTAATAATTTCTTCTTTATCTAAATCCTTAAATTCCTCCATAATACGAGGCAAGTATTGTTCAATTTGATCTTCACTCACCGCCACATTGTGTACTTTGTGTACCAAGCCAAACAATTGTTTTTCGCATACATCAAAACCACTAGGAATTTCAGCTTTGGTAAATTGCTTACCAATTACACGTTCAATCTGACGAATTTTACCTGATTCTTTGGAATTGATAATGGCAATTGAAATACCTGATTTACCAGCACGAGCCGTACGGCCACTTCGGTGGGTATAGTTTTCAATCTCATCAGGCAAAGAGTAATTAATTACGTGTGTTACGTCGTTTACATCGATACCACGAGCCGCTACATCAGTAGCAATTAATAATTGCAAACTACGGTCGCGGTAGCGTTTCATAACACGGTCGCGTTGTTGTTGCGATAAATCGCCATGCAATGAATCGGCATTGTAGCCATCTTTCATTAACGATTCGGCAATTTCTTGTGTTTCTATTTTGGTACGGCAAAAAACAATACCAAAAATTTCGGGGTTAAAATCAACAATACGTTTAAAGGCCGCATATTTATCGCGTGCTTTCACCACATAATATTCGTGTTCAATATTTACGTTACCGGTATTTTTCGTTCCCATTGTTAATTCGAACGGGTCGGTCATATACTTTTTCGCAATACGGCGCACTTCGCCCGGCATGGTAGCCGAAAATAACCAGGTTTTTTTATCTTCTGGTGTGGTAAATAAAATTTGATCGATGTCTTCCTGAAAGCCCATATTGAGCATTTCATCAGCCTCATCTAACACTACATATTTTACTTTGGTAAAATCAACCGCTTTGCGGTTAATAATATCTAACATACGGCCCGGTGTTGCCACTACAATTTGTACACCACGTTTAATTTGGCGTAATTGATCGGAGATGGCGGCGCCACCGTAAACGGCAACTACGTGTACATCGGGTACATTTTTAGCATAATTTTTTAAATCGT